>JAUVLP010000221.1 GCA_030600655.1 Candidatus Eiseniibacteriota bacterium | reverse complement strand
CTGCTCTCGGTTTGCCGGCTAACTAGCGTATTCAGCCGACGAGCTTGGCTGTCACGTCGACTGCACCGCGGGCTGACGCCCGCGACGCACCCGCCGCGCCAGCCTTAACGCTCGCGGCTGATACGCGGTCCGTTAGACGGCACCGATCGAGGAATCAGGGGACGTAGGCATGAGTGAGGCGAGGCGGACACCACTTCTAGTTGTGCTGGCCCTGGTTGTCGTTTGCTCGGCATCGGGCAGTGACTACGTGCGCGAGGGTTCAGTTGGCGAGCCGCCCAGCAAGGAGATCATATGCTCTGATGCTGATTTCGCATTCCTGCCTGTGCCGTGCTGGGTGGGGGAGCGCGTCGTATTCCTTCCTGCGCGACGCGATCTTCAGCAATACGGCTATCAGCTCATCCACAGGGTTGGTCGGTCGGACCTCGAGCATCCATCCTATCAGGAATTGGTTGGGAGAATCGCCACCATCACGGAGATAGAGGACCAGGACTACAAGTGGAGGGTGAGACTTCGCACCGAGCAGGGTGTGGAGTACGACGGGGAGGCCTTTGACCTCGAAGGCAAAGGAGAAGACGCTTCCCTTCTTGGTATCGCATTCCTACGTGACATCGATACTGCGCGCCACCTATACCTGGGTAAGACCCTCTGGTTGTTTCACGGCTCTCTATCCACGTACGATGCTCCCACGGAGGAGTACGACCAGTTCTGGGTTGGCAGGTTCGCCGCCGTCGATGTCGTGGACGTGGTGGTCGGACGGGATTCCACGGACCCTGTTCGATTCATTCTGCGCGATCAGCAAGGTCGCGAAGGCCTCTTGGACGTCAACTTGAGCGGTACCAACGTCCCGAAGAAGCTGCGCAGGCACTCTTCCTTCGACGCGGAGTTGTTGACGTACGATCCACGCGCTAAGTATAGCTGGCCCGTTCGTACTTGGGATGCGGTAAAGGCGGGCCGGGTCTTCCTGGGGATGTCTGAGGAACAGGCCCGGCTGAGTTGGGGTGAGCCCTCTAACATCCGCGTGGCTGGTGTCCTCGGGGCCTTGCAGGAGCGATGGGTGTATGAGCTCAAACATGATTTGCACTTCGAGGACGGTGTGGTTGTGGCGATTCGGGACTGAGCCTATCGGTGCCGTCTAACTAGCGTATGCAGCCGACGAGCTTGGCTGTCACGCCGACTGCACCGGGCGCTGGCGCGCCCGAAGCATCCGCCGCGCCAGCCTTAACGCTCGCGGCTGATACGCGGTCCGTTAGGCGCCTCTGAGAGGAAGGAGATCGGGTGACAGGGACATCGTTGACAAGTGAACGCAACATCTTCCTCGGTGGCCTACTTGGCCTCGCAGCCCTTACCTTCATCTTCAACATCACCGTACTGTCCGGAGTTTCTGTGGCAGACCCGGCAACCCTCGATGGTGTTGCCGTGGCCGGCACGCTCATCTCTAAGGTCGCGGCCGTGTACTTCGTCTTCCGGCTGTCTCGGTTCCTGCGGCAGCCCGTGTGGCTTACGGTAGTCTACTGCATCCTGATTCCCTTCAGTCTACTCTACCTGATTCCCTTCATTGGGCTGCTAGTTGGCGTTGGGCGAGCGCGGCGCGATATTGCCGCCGGTGAGAACACCGAGAGTACCTCGGTTCCTGAGAGGATGTAGCCCATGATTCCGCAGGGTATCGCCTGGATTCTCGGAGTCGTCTCCCTTGTTCTGTTTCACGCGGTCGGTATCTACGCAAGGCCACTCGTCATCGTAGTGCTCTTGGCCTTCGTTGCCATCGACGTCTTTGGTCTGGTCACGGGGCGACTCAAGCTCAGTCCCTTTGCCTTTGCCCCCGTGTTGCCTGCGCTTTTTGTTCGACCATGGCCGATCGGTTTGCTGTGGGGCTTCGCAGTCATCGCGGGGATTGACCTAATCGGCACTCTGGTCACGATGCGGCGTTACAGAGGCGCCTAACTAGCGTATGCAGCCGACGAGCTTGGCTGTCACGCCGACTGCACCGCGGGCTAACGCCCGCGACGCACCCGCCGCGCCAGCCTTAACGCTCGCGGCTGATACGCGGTCCGTTAGGCGCCGAGGCGCCGCGTATGGGAGGGAACTTGAGAGCAGCAGCTTGGGCTGCGCAGCAACGCGCACGAATAGACGATCTGCTTGCCAAGCTTGAAGGTCTGGACGAACTCAGTCCGGACAGCCGAGCCGTCGTCGACGGTTGTTTCCTGGGCACGCTTGGCGTTGTCACATCACTGTATGGGAGCGCGAGCCCCCAGGTCAAAGCGCTGCTCGAGATCAAGAAGACGTACACTAAGGGTGGGTACATGGAGTGGGAGTCGGACCGCGGCCTCGCGACTTCCCTCTGTGGCATCTTGAGAAACACACGAGAGGAGCTCGATGCTGGCCTTGTCTGGAGCATCGCGAGCGAAGTAGCAGGGGAGGTCTTTGGTGACCTCGTGGCCATTGC
>JAUVLP010000111.1 GCA_030600655.1 Candidatus Eiseniibacteriota bacterium | reverse complement strand
GCGCGATTCAGTAACGCGCCGGGCATTAGTCCCATGACCGCAGATGGCGGCGCGCGGTTCGCAGATCTTGGTGACTTGGACGCGGACGGCTGGTTGGATGTCGCCGTCACCGACCACACGGCGGGCGGAATCCGGCTATTTTCAGGAACCGACGCACCTGCATTCTCTCCGCCGGATGGCCTGTGGATGGCCGTCGGAGCTGCGCCAGAGGCCATTGCCTTCTTCGACGCAAACAACGACGCGAATCTGGACGTCGCCGTAGCTAATCGCGATGATAGTAGTGTCTCCATCTTGCTGGGAACCGGGGGCATCGGATTCGCGGACGCTCCTGGCAGCCCCCATGCGGTTGGAGCAGGCCCACGCGCGTTGGCAACGTGCGACCTGAACCTGGACGGGCACGTCGATATTCTGACGCCCTCGTGGAACGAGCAGACATTGACCGTGCTTTGGGGCGACGGGACAGGGCAGTTCACAGAAGCTCCGTACAACCCCGTCCTTCTGAACCCGTGTCAGCAGATCAACGCTGTCAAGACCGGTGACTTTGACGCAGATGGGTTCCCAGATATCCTTGTTCTAGAAGGCGAGCTGGACTCCACGACGGCTCCCGGACGATTGCATATGCTCCTGTCCGACAACGGGCAGGGATACACTGAAGCACTGGGGAGCCCGTTTTCAAGTGTTGTTGAGCGACCCTACGACATCGAGACTGGAGATATTGATTCGGACGGTCATCTTGACGCCTTAGTGCTCGGCAGATGGGACAGTCGTGTCCTTGTTATGCTGGGTGATGGTTCCGGCGGTCTGACAGCCTCTTTCTCTACACCGGTCTCTGAGTGGCCTCGCTGTATGCGCTGCGGTGATCTCAACGGCGACGGCACCCTGGATGTCGCGACCGGCGGGGTCATGCACAACCAGGTGACGATACTGCTCGGCGACGGTGTTGGTGGGTTCACCGAAGCGCCCATGAGCCCCATCGATGTCGGGGATGAACCTTGTTCGATCGCTTTGGGAGATCTCAGCGGAGATGGAGATGCTGATCTCGTTGTTGCCAACTACGTTGGGGAAAGCGTGTCAATACTATGGAATGGTACAGAAAGCGGAACAAACGTCGATGGCGATGCTGCGCTCCCGCTGACACTCACGATCGTGACGTGTTGGCCGAATCCATTCAACCCATCTACTGAAATTCTCTACTCGTCCCCATCAGCACAGCATGTCGCCCTTGATATCTACGGTGCCACAGGACAGCTCGTCAGGAGGCTCATCGACACTGAGATCCAGCGCGGCCGACACCAAGTAGTGTGGGACGGAACCGACTCCGATGGACACACGGTCGCCTCTGGCATCTACTTCGCAAGGCTACGTTCAACGGACGGCGAAGATACTGCCAAGCTGGTTCTTCTCAAGTAGTGTCTCTACGAGCAGAGTTCAGAACAGGCGGACCAGCATCTCGATAGTCGGAGGGCACCTCCGATGTTCTCGGCGCGGGCGTGTTGGAAACCTCCGAAGGTAGACTCAAGAAGAGCGCTGAGGATTGCGCCGCCGACAAGGATAGAGGCAAGACGCTCGCGGACTCGTGCCGTTACTAGCGGGGCCATGCCCAGGCTCATCTGTGGAATCCAGTCGCACTCCTCCTCTTCCCCCATCATCCGACCCCTTCGGTCAACCCGGCATGAACCGCCCTCAATGACGCGAATATCCCCTCGATCACATCCTCCTTGCCAGCAAACAGCTCATCTGGTCCTCCCGCGTGGATGTGGATGAAGGGGGGCTCGTAGAGCGCAGATGCTCCCATGATGCCACGCGCCGTGAGCTGGTCGATCACCATCTCAACGAAGCGAATCTGTGCCGGGGTCAGGCTGCGATCGGCAAGGAAACCAGAGAACAGAGACTGCGTCGCAGAACGATCCAACCCCACGAGGCTGCGGACGAAGTGGGCAAGAGAAGGCGCACCGCTGCTGGCCAGCAATCTGGCAAGCAAGCTCTGACCATCCTCTTCGCCAATCTTGGCCAAGGCTGTCTCCAGCCCCTCGAGATCGGTCTCGGTGAGCGGCTCGTTTGTCCGCAAGCGGCGTATCGCTGCGTCGTCCAGATGATTGCGCAGGTAGTTCTTGACCTTCTTCTCGTACTGCGCTCCGGTCATCTTCGGTGTACAGACGTCCACTTCCTCCCGTATGCCCATGACCTCGTCTTTGAAATCAGTGTAGACGATCTTGCGCTTCTTCCTGTCGAGGAAGGGCATCAACCCACGCAGACGCAGTCGCAACTCCTCCAGCCCGTTCAGACCAATCCCATCCCAGAAGCCGGTTTCCTGCACGGAGGCTAGATACTCGAGCTGGGCCTTCACGGCTGGAATGGTGGTCTTCTCTTCCAGCAGCATGGCAATCTCCACGACGCGGTGGCGGTGGCTCTCGAAGGCTGCGGTGTCGCCCTCGACTTGGGCAAGTTGCATGCGCAGAGCCGTCAGGTCGAACAGGCGGGATTCGATATCGTCAGTCTCCATCTCGCTCGGCAGCCCAGCAACGTCACGCTGCAGAACCGCGCTGTCGGCCTCGCTGAGTTGCTCCCACACGTCACGATCCTGAAAACGCTCCACTGCTTGTAGATGCATCCGGACGATGAAGTTCTCCCGGTTCATCGCCGCCACTTCCCCGTGCAATCCAGCAGTGAGCGATCCCCTGAGTACGGCATCCGGATCCAGCTCCGGCGAGCTCTGGATCTGACACAGGAGATGAACCCTCGCGCGGAAGAGGCGAGTGCCCAGAGGCAACCCTCCGCTGGTTTCAATGCCATCGGGGTTCTCGTTGAAGAAGTCGAAGTTGAAGCAGAAGTCGAAGACGCGGAAGTCTCGCTTGTCATCCTCAGGTCCGTACAAATCCGGACAGAGCCGTGTACCTCGACCTATCATCTGCCAGAACTTGATCTTGGAATAGATGGGCTTGAAGAAGACCAGGTTCACTATCTCCGGCACGTCGATGCCGGTGTCGAGCATGTCCACTGATATCGCGATGTGTGGAACCTTGTCCTTCTGAGAAAAGTCGTCGAGCAGACTCTGCGGGTAGTTGGCATAGTGGTCGATGATGCGAGCGAAGTGCCCCGCAAGATGCGGATAGTGATGATTGAACCGCTCCTCGATGAACTTCGCGTGCTCGTGGTTGCGGGCGAAGATGATCGTCTTGCCCAGCCGGTCGCCGCCTTCGACCTTGCGTCCATACTCCATAAGGTGCTGCAGCACCCTATCCACAGTGTCACGATTGAAGAGCCAGTTATTGATGGCGGAGGCGTTCACGCGATCGGGCAACGAGCCCGGCTCCACATCATCGCCCCAGTCGAGGCTCTCCCACTGCTCCTTCTCCTCGTCACTGAGCGAATCGTAATCGATGCCCTCGCGAGGAAACTTCAGATCCACCTGCTGTACCCGCGGCGGGACGAGGAATCCGTCCGCGACGGCGACCTCCAACTCGTAGGCATCGGTTGGTACGCCCGGCTCGAGGTCGAAGAGCTCGTAGGTGTTTCTATCCACGTCATCTCGGGGAGTGGCGGTCAAGCCGACGAGCAGCGAATCGAAATAGCGGAAGATCGCACCGTACTTCTGATAGACCGAGCGGTGCGCTTCGTCGATGATCACCAGGTCGAAGTAGCCGACACCGAAACGGGCCTCGCTACCTTGGGTCTCGTCAATGAGCCCCATCATTGTCGGATACGTGCTGACGTAGACCCGGCCAGTCTTGTCCTTCTCGGTAACCAGGTTCACCGGGCTGGACTCGGGCAGGTGTGCCTTGAACGCACCCACAGCCTGATTGACCAGCGAGATCCGGTCGGCCAGGAAGAGCACCCGCTTCGCCCAGCCCGCTTGCTGGAGCAGGTCCACCAGGGCAATGGACACACGGGTCTTGCCGGTTCCGGTAGCCATCGCCAGGAGTGCCTTGCGACGAGCTTGCATGAACTGCGTCCCAATGCTACCGATCGCGCGCTTCTGGTAGTACCGCCCGGCGATCTTGCTGTCTACGCCTGCGATCTCCAGTGGTTGCTTCTGAGTACGCCGCAGGACCAGCCGTGTCAGTTCTTCCTTCTTGTAGAAGCCGGCCACCCTGCGCGGCGGATATGCCAAGTCATCCCACAGGTGCGTCTCGTAGCCATTGGTGTAGAAGATGACCGGACGCTGGCCGTGCATCGTCTCCAGACAGTCAGCGTAGAGCTTGGCCTGCTGCTGACCCACTGCCGGATCAACGGTGGTCTTCTTTGCCTCCACAACTGCCAGAGGCTTACCGTCGTCACCCCAGAGCACGTAGTCAGCGAACCCGATACCTTGCTGGTTGGGCATGCCCGTGACTTCGTACTCGGTGTCGCGGTCCTTGTCGAGCGGCCACCCTGCGCGGCGCAGGTCCACGTCGATGAGATAGCGGCGCGTCTCGGCTTCGGAATAGTCGTGAGTGTCAGGCTGCTTCTCGCTGACGGCGCGGATCTTAGCGAGCTGGGCGCGCAGAGCCTGCAGCTCCGCGTCGAGCTCATCCCGCTCCTGCTGCTGCTTGAGCGTGGCCTTGTTCTTCCCTGCCAGCTGCTTCTCCAGCGCTTCCAGCTCCTTGCGCTGAACTACGTTGGCGTCGCTGATAGCAGCAGGCACGCGCTCATCTTGCCACGCGGCCCCATCCCTTGAAGCATCAGGGGTATACGTGCGCACGAGCCAGTAGCAGATGTGATGCAGCTCCTTGACGGCTTGAAGCGCATCGTACTGACGAATGGGACGCGGGTTGTGAACCGCCTGATTGCCGACCTTCTGAATCACGCGCGCCTTCTGGAAGACCGCTTGCGGAACCAGGTTCTGGAAGGACGGCTCGTGCAGCAGCGTGCCGAGGCTCTGGTCGTAGGGCATCTTCAGGCTAGTGTCGTGCCGGTACAACCAGTGGACGACCGACTCGAGCGCAAAGCGTGCGTGGAAGCAGGCAGCGCGCGGGTCGCCCATGATGTGACCTTCCGCCTTGGTGGCGGACTCAGCGATTGTACGGAAGTCGCTTGGCAGGAAGGCAAAATTGCTCACGCTGAGAGCTCCCCGTTGAAGGCTCGTTGCTGAAGCGAGGCGAAGAGCGTGTCGAGCTCGGCCAGGTGCGCGCGCTGGGTGGCCTTCTGTTGCTCGACCGATTCGACGATGGCGGCGAAGCGGTGTTGCTCGTCTAGCGGCGGGAGATACGCCTTTATCTTCACCATTCGCTTCAAGCCCAAGTCACGGTTAGCAATCCCACGCGTGTATCTCTGTGACTGGGTATAGCAGTAGGCGGAGTTCAACATTGCCTCCAGCCAAACCGGATGGACCTTCTCCACAACCGGTTTGAGTAGTGCAACATGAACCCAAACAGCAAATGGCTCCGAGGTAGTAACGCGCGCCGCAATCCCCGTCGTCCCGCCCTTCGTATAGAGGATGTCTCCGAACTGAGGCTTGCACTTCTTCCACTGCCGATTCGCCTCAGCCTGATCGATGTACTTCAGATCGTCCCAGATCACTTCACCGGGTTTGATGTGTCGTGTAGACAAGAAGGGAATACCGCTTCCCGAGTATTTCGGACTCACATGCGGGCCGTCTTTTGCTGAATGCACGACATCGCCAACAACACATCCCTCCCACCCCATCGGATTGGTGGCAGGGTCGCCGAACATGTCGAGGAAGGTGGACTGAAGGAGAGTGTCGAGCTGGGCGAGGGACTCGCGGCGCTTGGCCCGCAAGGCGTCCACCGCATCCAGAATCCCCGCAATCCGCTTCTGCTCGGCCAAGGGCGGAAGGGGGATTCGGATTGCCTCAACAATCTTCTTGGACACCTCCTTGAAGGTGGCTCCACGACCCATTTGCTGGATGCTCTCCCGATGGATTCTCAACCACCAGTAGAGATAGTCGGGAGAAACACGGCCATCGCGCGGCACCATACTCTTGAAACCTTGGTTGGTGCAAACTGGAATCGCATTGATGGCCACCAACCCAATCGGCGCTCGCGAGCTCAACAGAACAGATTGAGCAGGCAACATGTTGGCCGAGCAACTCTGCAGACCCGCATCTGTGATCTTTCTGGGGGTATCACTGATGTACTTATGCTCGATCCCGCTCAAGTCCTTGGGAGTAACCCAAGGCACATCGCCGTTCCAGAAGGTCGGATTGCCTGTCTTCGGAGTGGCACCGGAGACGACCTCGCAGACATCACCCAGCTTGACTGTTTCCCATTTCATCCCAACATCCCCTCCAACTCCTTCCGCCCCTCTGCGATTTCCTCCTCCAGCTCTGCCAGCCGCTCGAGGATCACCTTCGGCGGGTCGTACTCCACCGCCTCGTAGACCACTTCCTTATAGCTGTTGATGGAGAGGTCGTGGTCGTTCTCCACGATCTCGGTCTTTGGCACGAGGAAGCTCTGGTCGGTGCGGGCCCGATCCCCCTCGGCGTCGCGCTTCTGCCAGCGGGCGAGGATGTCGGGGAGATCGTTCTTCTCCGGCTGCGACGTCCGCCTGTCGTCCAGCGAGTAACCATCGGCCTGCATGTCGTAGAACCAGACATGATCAGTGCCGCCGGAGTTGGTCTTGGTGAAGAACAGGATGGCGGTAGAGACACCGGCGTAGGGCTTGAACACTCCCGAAGGCATGGAGACGATGGCATCGAGCTTCTGATCCTCCACCAAGATCTTGCGCAGGGTCTTGTGCGCCTTGCTCGA
>JAUVLP010000242.1 GCA_030600655.1 Candidatus Eiseniibacteriota bacterium | reverse complement strand
CAGCAACCTTGGTCATCAGTCCGATTCAGCACCGTGTCGTGTTAGAAACACAAGTGCACCCATTGGTTTCATGGCAAATGTGGCCGCATTTCGCACGACGCGCCCGTTTACCAGTCCCTCTTCGACATGAACGACTGTATGCTTCCGTCCAGATCGAGAACAAAGCCGTGCTCGGGATGGTGAGAATAGACGCCCGCCGCCTGTTCCTCCGAAAGGAACCGGTTCCTGCGACTGTGCTCGTCGACGAATAGCGAAAAACTTGTTCCACCGTGGTAGTTGTTCCCACCGGCACGGGCAGGACCCGGCGCGTAGTCGTAGGTGTCATCTCCTCCCGTGTCGAGGAAAAAGCAGAAGCTGTTGTGAGCCGACGCCCCCTGAGAGAAGAACGAGCCTCCCTCGTAGACGTCATCCCCTCCCTCGTCCATGAAGAGCGTGACGCACTCGTCCCACGCCAGACCCTGCGCAACCCCCTGTCTGGTCGTGTAACGGTCATCGCCTCCAGATTCGAGGAAAACGCCTATCGCCTGATGGGCAGAGAAGCCTTGATTGTACCGTGAACCGATGTAGATATCGTCATCATCCCCACCGGAGGAGATGATGCCATAGCCGTAGTAGTATCCGCCACCCTGAGAGAAGTTCCCCGCTTCCATCCGATCGATGCCGGCCTCATCGAGCAAGAGCCCCAGACCTCCTGACGCCAGCGTGCGGAAACCCATTCCACACCCCTGCGACCAGGCATCGAAGATGCCCGCATCGCCATAGCCTGTCGGGTAGAGCCCCTTGGCGTAGTACTCATCGTTCCCGCCGCGCTCGATGATCGCTCCAATGCCGCGCGCGAGTCCCACGCCCTGCACGTGGCAGTCACCCTCGTACCGGTCATCACCGGCATCATCGATCAGCAGTCCGACCCCGAAGAGTCCAACGCCTTGGCAGAAAGTGCGGCCCCGGTAGACATCGTCACCTGAAGCATCGTGAAGCCACCCGACTCCAAGATACCCGGTTCCCTGTGCCCACTCTTGACCCACGTACTCGTCGTTGCCTTCAAGATCGAGAAGAGCGCCAACACCAAGGCAGCCGGTCCCCTGGCAGCTCCTGGTCGTTGCTTCGTAGGCATCATCTCCGGAACTGTCGATGAGCACAGAGATCGGGATTCCCCACCCCGCACTTCCTCCGGAATTACCCGTGTAGAAATCGTCGCCCCCGAGGTCGATCAGAAAAGCTACATCAGTTCCACGGTGCCAGTAGTCACCCGTGCCGCCGACCAGAAGCCGGCCGAACGGTGTCTCTCGCTCAAGAACGACACCTTTCCCAAGGGAATCCGCCAGCGCATCGCGGAGGATATCACCCGCTACCCTCGCCCATTCCGGATCGGTCAGAAGCCCGACCATCTCAGCGCACTCCAGAAGGGCCCCATAATCGACCTTCCGTGCGAGATCTATGATCTTCTTGTTCTTCGCAAATCTGGCACGGTTCTCATCGAAGTGGATGTAGACATCACCGGCGAACGCGTCCGAGAGATTCCACCGCTCCTCTTCCAGAAACGCCTTCTCCTCCTCCGTGAGCGCCGCGAAGGCCAGACTGTGATACTCACCTGCCCGAGATAGAACACGTTCCACGTCGTCGAGAAGCGCGGCGGCTGTCACCGGCCCGGGAGTAGCAGCAACACCACCTTCCCAGTTGAACGGCTCCGCTCTCGCCGCTTCGAACTGAGGTACGAGGAGTGGCATCGACGTGGCGACACCCTCTCGCCCATCAGAGATGCCCGCGTAGTCATCAACGATCCCGCGCGTCACGCTCTCCAGAATGAAAGGATCGCGGTGGACAAGCATCATG
>JAUVLP010000107.1 GCA_030600655.1 Candidatus Eiseniibacteriota bacterium | reverse complement strand
ATGCCTACGGAGACACGGGCCTTTCTACTGAGAAGAGCGGCACCACCGTGTACTTCGTGGTCGCGGCTGTCCTGGTGGAAGACTGTCATCTCCGCTCAGTCACGGAGGCGGCTGAAGCGCTGCGTGCCAAGCACTTCCAGTCAGGCGAGATCAAGTCGAGCAAGGTAGGGGGTGACCTTGAGCGGAGACTCCGCGTGCTTGAGGACCTGGCATCGCTTGACTTCCGTATCCACGCCGATGCGATCGACAAGCGGCAGGTCGACTCGAACAGCGGACTCATCTACAAGCGCTCGTTCCTCAAGTACCTTCACAGACAGCTGTACCGGAAACTGGTGAGCGCCTTCCCAGACATCGCCGTACTCGTGGATGAGCACGGTAGCCGTGAGTTCATGGACGGCTTCGAGAGCTACATCCGTAGGCGCGAGAAGCTCGATCTGTTCAGAAGGCCGAGTTTCCGGTTTGCTCCCAGTCAGTCCGAGCCGCTCATTCAGGTGGCAGACTTCGTCGCCGGCTCGATTGCACACATGGTCGACCCTGACAAGGAGACCGCGGGCTGCGAGCGAATCATGGAGGTTCTGGGTGATCGTGTTCTCACCATCAGTGAGTGGCCGCCTGAACGCCGGATCTACAGCCGTTGGTCAGGCGCTGGCGTCGCACCCGAGCTAGACGTAATGGTCGAGCGACTGTGCATGGAACAGGCGCTGGTCTTCTTGGAGGACAAGGAAGGCGCTACTGATCCCCCCGAGAAGTTCCAGTTCGCGACGCTGCGATACCTGGTCTTCTACGCGCAGTTTGTGAATCCCCATTCCTACGTGTCGACCAAGCTCATCCGCAACATGCTAGAGGAGTCAGAGGGGGAGAAGCTCGGCGAGCAGTACTTCCGAACGAATGTGATAGCCAAACTCCGTGATGCTGGCGTTGTCATCGCGAGCGGGCATCGCGGCTACAAGATTCCCGTGTGCGCAGCAGACCTCGGAGACTTCGTGACACACACGTGCGGAATCGCTCTCCCAATGATCGAGCGTCTGAAGAAGGCGAGGAACCTCGTTCTTCGAGCTTCAATGGGCAAGCTGGACATTCTGGGGGAGGATCAGTTCAGCGACCTGAGGCAGCTGTGCGACGGGAGCATAAAGGGCGCCGGCTAACTGGCACATGCAGCCGACGAGCTTGGCTGTCACGCTCGCAGTTGATACGCTGTCGTTGGGCTTGAGATAATCAACCGACCGACACGATCCGCCATTACTTGGCAGGGGAAGAACAGGGGATTCCATGATCACAGGCGAGCTGAAATCCAAGGTCGACAGAATCTGGGACACAATGTGGTCCGGCGGCATCTCGAACCCGCTGTCGGTCATCGAGCAGCTGACCTACCTGCTGTTCATCAAGCGGCTGGACGAGCTGCACACGCTCAAGGAGCACAAGGCTGCCCGCACCGGCAAGCCGATCGAAGATCCGGTCTTCACTGCGGACCAAGACAACCTCCGTTGGTCGCGCTTCAAAGAGACCGCTCCGGAGCAGATGTTCGAGACCATGCGCGACGAGGTATTCCCCTTCATTAAGGCGCTCGGCGGCAACGGGGACGGAGAGGACGACTCCACTTACAGCCACCACATGAAGGACGCCCTCTTCATGATGCCCACGCCCCGCGTGCTGGCCAACGTGGTCGATCAGCTAGACGGTATCGACATGGCCGACAGCGATACCAAGGGTGATCTCTACGAGTACATGCTCGGTAAGATCGCCACCGCCGGGCAGAACGGCCAGTTCCGCACCCCGCGCCACATCATCAAGCTGATGGTGGACATGACCGCGCCCACGCCCAAGGACGTGATCTGCGATCCTGCCTGCGGCACCGCCGGTTTTCTCATTGCAGCCTCGGAGTACTTGGTCGACCACCACAGCGACACCATCTACAAGGACGCCGCCGCCCGCCGCCGCTTCAATGAGGGTACCTTCCACGGATACGATTTCGACAACACCATGCTGCGCATCGGCAGCATGAACATGCTGCTGCATGGCGTGGAGAATCCGGACATCCGCTACAAGGACTCACTGGCCCAGTCAGACGAGGACGATGCCGAGAGGTACTCGCTGGTTCTCGCTAATCCGCCCTTCGCCGGCAGCCTCGACTACGAGTCCACCGCCAGAGATCTGCAGCAGATCGTGAAGACCAAGAAGACCGAGCTGCTTTTCCTTGCCCTGTTCCTGCGCCTGCTCCAGACTGGCGGACGCGCCGCGGTCATCGTGCCGGACGGCGTGCTCTTTGGATCGAGCAAGGCGCACAAGATCCTGCGCAAGATCCTGGTGGAGGATCAGAAGCTCGACGCCATCGTCTCCATGCCCTCGGGTGTGTTCAAGCCCTACGCTGGAGTTTCTACCGCCATCCTGTTCTTCACCAAGACCAACTCCGGCGGCACCGACAATGTTTGGTTCTACGACATGCAGGCCGACGGCTACTCGCTGGACGACAAGCGCACGCCGCAGCCGGAGAAGAGCGATCTTGCGGACGTCCTTGCCCGCTGGCAGAAGCGCGACGCTGAGGTTGAGCGTGCCCGAACCGACCAGAGCTTCCTCGTTCCCAAGGCCGAGATCGCGGAGAATGACTACGATCTCTCCATCAACCGCTACAAGGAAGTGGTCTACGAGGCGGTAGAGTACGACCCGCCGCACGTGATCATGGAACGGCTGGCGGAGCTGGAGGAGGAGATCGCAGAGGAGCGGAAGGAGTTGGGGAGGATGTTGGCATGAGGTTGAGCGCACGTTCCATCGGCGACCTTGTCGACAAGTGCCAGACCTGGAACCCGAAGACCAGCGGCGCCGGGAGCTTCGACTACGTTGACTTGAGTTCTGTGAACAACGACACCAAGTGCATTGTGTCGTTCGAGCGCCATGAGTGCTCCGATGCCCCCAGTAGGGCACGGCAGTTGATGGAAGCGGGCGATGTCCTCGTTGCGACGGTTCGCCCGAATCTGAATGGTGTTGCCCTCGTCGATGAGGCGCACCATGGGATGACCGCATCAACGGGCTACTGCGTCCTTCGCCCGAATCGAGACAAGCTCGATTCGAGGTTCCTGTTTCACTGGGTGAAAACGGACACGTTCGTTCAGAGAATGGTCGATGTTGCGACTGGGGCGAACTACCCGGCTGTTTCTGACGCCAAGGTCAAGGCATCTACTCTCCCCCTTCCACCCCTCGGCGAGCAGAAGCGGATTGCGGGGATTCTGGATGCGGCGGACGCCTTGCGGGCCAAGCGCCGCAAGTCCCTTGCCCAGCTCGACACCCTCCTCCAATCCACCTTCCTCGACATGTTCGGCGACCCCTTTTCCGAAGAGGCGTTTGGCAGTCACGTCCCGTTCTCGGAGTTGACGGAGCGGATTACCTACGGCTTCACGTCTCCGATGTCTCACTTGGAGGCAGGCATCCCGATCCTGACGGCGAAGAATATCCTCGACGGTTGTTTGGACCTCGACAACGTCCACTATGCAGACCAAGGCGAATTCGACGCCCTGACTCTGAAGTCCAAGCCCGATCCAGGCGACGTACTCATTACAAAGGATGGCTCCATAGGTCGATGCGCAGTCGTTCCTGACATCGGACCGATCTGCATCAATCAATCGGTTACTCTCGTCATTCCAAATCGATCCGTGGTGATATCCGAATACGTCTCGGCCTATGTTCGCAGCGTTCCGGTTCAACAGAGAATCAAGCGGATGGGGAAGGGCAACGCGCTGAAGCACCTACAGATCACTGAATTGGCGAAGTTCCCTGCGGTCTTACCTCCTCTCGACCTTCAACACCGCTTTGCCACCGTCGTCGAATTGGTCGAGCAACAGAAAGCCCGCCAACGGGCGCACCTAGCCGAGCTGGACACGCTCTTCGCCTCGCTGCAACAACGCGCCTTCAACGGGGAGCTGTCGGCATGAGCAACTTCGCTTTCCTGCCAACTGAGTTCCGCGCTGCTGCGGAATCAGCCACAAAGGCGGAAGGCCACATCATGGGCGACCCGCGCGCTGCCTGCTTCCACGCCCGCTTCACGCTCGAGGCGATTGTCCACTGGCTCTACCGGCATGACGCCAGCCTGCGGATGCCCTACGACCAAGGCCTCGGCGCGTTGCTGCATGAGCCCTGTTTGCAGAACCTGCTGCCGGAAGCGGTCTTCCAGAAGGCGCGGGTGATCCAGAAGGTGGGCAACCAAGCGGTCCACAGTTCGCGTCCTGTAACCCAGTATGACGCCCTGCAGGTGGTCAAGGAGCTGCACCACCTCTGTTATTGGTTGGTGCGCACCTATGCTCCCGATGTTTCACGGGAAGGGGCAGCTTGGCGTGACGAGCGTGTGCCGCCTGCGGTCAGCGGTGCCGAAGCGGTACCTCGCAGGGAACTGGAGGCGCTGGAGACAAGGCTGGCAGACCAGAACAAGGCCGCACTCAAGCAGCAACAGGAGCGGGATGAACTCGACGCCGAGTTGCAGACGCTGCGCGAACAGCTCGCCGGGATCCGCGCCGCCAGCGAGCAGCAGACCGATACCCACGACTACTCCGAAGCAGAGACCCGTCGCTACCTGATTGACGTGGACCTGCACCGCGCGGGCTGGCCGCTGGATCACGAGCGCGACCGGGAGTACGAGGTCACCGGCATGCCCAACGACAAGGGCATCGGCTATGCGGATTATGTGCTGTGGGGGGACGACGGCAAGCCATTGGCAGTGGTGGAGGCGAAGAAGACGACCGTTGATCCGGCAGTGGGTCAGCAGCAGGCCAAACTCTATGCCGACTGTCTGGAGGCGATGCACGGCCAGCGTCCGGTCATCTTCTACACCAACGGTTACGAGACCCACCTGTGGGACGATCTGACCTATCCGCCGCGTAGGGTGGCCGGCTTCTACAAGAAGGAAGAGCTGACGCGGCTAGTCCTGCGGCGCACCCAGAAGCAGCCGCTGGAGGTGGCGGGGATAGATGACGAGATCGCCGGACGGTACTATCAGAAGCGCGCCATCGGCAGCATCGGGGCACAGTTCACGCAAGCTCGCCGCAAGGCGCTGCTGGTAATGGCTACCGGCAGCGGTAAGACTCGTGTGTCCATCGCCTTGGTGGATCTGCTACAGCGGGCTGGGTGGGTGAAGCGGGCGCTCTTCTTGGCCGACCGCATCTCGCTGGTCAGTCAAGCAGTGGGTGCCTTCAAGACATACCTGCCGGCATCCAGCCCAGTAAACCTGGTCACCGAGAAGGACAAGTCGGGCCGGGTCTACGTCTGCACCTATCCGACGATGATGGGGATGATCGACGAGACGAGGGGCAATGAGGCACATTTCGGCGTCGGCCATTTCGATCTGGTGATCATCGACGAAGCGCACCGTTCGGTCTACCAGAGGTACGGCGCGATCTTCCGCTACTTCGATTCGCTTCTGGTCGGTCTGACTGCCACCCCTCGAGATCAGGTGGACAGGAATACCTATGAGCTCTTTGACCTCGAGCCGGGCGTGCCCACCGATGCTTACGAGCTGGAGACCGCGGTAGCGGACGGATTCCTCGTGCCGCCGCAGGTGCAGCAGGTGGACCTGAAGTTTCCCCGCGAGGGCATCGACTATGACTCGCTCAGCGACGAAGAGAAGGAGCAGTGGGAGAGCCTCGATTGGGGTGACGATGTGGAACCGGGCACGCTGCCGGACCGGGTGAATGCCGCTGCCATCAACAGCTGGCTCTTCAATCGTGATACGGTGGACAAGGTACTCCAGCACCTGATGGAACATGGACGCAAGGTCGAAGGCGGAGACCGGCTGGGCAAGACGATCATCTTCGCCCGCAACCACGAGCACGCGAAGTTCATCGAAGAGCGATTCAATCACCACTACCCGCATTCCGCAGGGCATTTCGCCCGCATCATCGACCACTACGCCAAGTACCCGCAGAGTCTACTGGACGACTTCTCTCAGAAGGACAAGGTTCCGCACATCGCGATATCAGTGGACATGCTCGACACCGGCATCGACGTGCCAGAG
Source organism: Candidatus Eiseniibacteriota bacterium (assembly GCA_030600655.1). Classification (GTDB taxonomy): domain Bacteria; phylum Joyebacterota; class Joyebacteria; order Joyebacterales; family Joyebacteraceae; genus Joyebacterum. The sequence continues at coordinate 1,424 of JAUVLP010000107.1, read as the reverse complement.
ATAGTGAACCTCGTTTTCTTCAAGCCGGTGTACTCCAGGATCAAGTTCTGGCAGATGATCGGTCGCGGCACGCGGCTCTGTCCGGATCTGTACGGACCTGAGGATGACAAGCGGGACTTCCGCGTCTTCGACTTCTTCAACGAGAACCCCGAGGGCATTGAGAGGGGTGGGGGCTTGCCTCTTGGCACTCGTCTTTTCCGAGCGAGAGTACAGCTGCTGAGCCATATCCAGACTTCACCAGAGCTGGATCCGGATGCCGTGCTCAGGGGATCGCACACTGCTGGATTGCACGGGGAAGTGACGGCAATGAACCGGGAGAATTTCATCGTCCGGATGCATCTTGAAGCAGTAGAACGTTTCCAGGATCGTGAGGTGTGGGAGCAACTCAACGAGGCAGACCGCGAGGTCCTGCAGCGTGAGGTTGCCGGGTTGCCGAGCGAGATAGAGACTGACGACATCGAATCCCGCCTGTTCGACCTGACGGCTCTGCGCATGCAGCTTGCCCAAGCCGAGGGCGACACCGGGGTCTTTGAGAGCCACCGCCAGCGTGTGGTGGAGATTGCCATGCTGCTGGAAGAGAAGACCACGATCCCAGCAGTGAAAGCCCAGCTTGCATACCTCGCCTCCGTGCAGGACACCAGTTTCTGGGATGGGATCGATCTGAACGGGTTGGAGGAGTTGCGTCTGCGTCTGCGTGGGCTGATGCCCTTCCTCGACAGGAAGAAGCGCAAGATCGTCTACACTGACTTCAAGGACGAGGTCATGGGGGTACGGGAGGAAGTGGTCATCCACATACCGAAGATGACCGGAGCGCAGTACAAGAAAAAGGTGGAGAACTACCTGCGCAATCATCTGAACGACCCTGTGGTACGCCGCTTGCGGACGAACCAGCCGCTCAGCGAGACCGATCTGGAGGGGCTGGAGAAGACCCTGGCCGAGATTGGCGAAGAGGATGGTCAGAGCCTGCTCTTTAAACTGCTGGCCAGCAGCGGTGCGCCTTCTCTCGCCCATTTCGTCAGGAGCCTCGTGGGCCTGGACCGTTCTGCGGCGCAGTCCTTGTTCTCTGGTTTCCTTGCCGATCGAAGCCTGACCCCGGCACAGATTCGCTTCGTTGAGATGGTGATCGATCAGCTCACTGCGCGTGGCATCATGGACGCGTCCGCGCTCTACGAGGCGCCCTTCAGCAACTTGCACGCCGGAGGACCAGATGTGCTGTTTGCTGGCAAGGAGAATGTGATCGAGGGGATATTCGAATCATTGAGGGCGGTCCGTGCCGGGTTGATCGAAGGGGCAGGATGATGGGGGATGCAGTCGTGAGTTTGAGGACCAGCGGAGCCTGACATAGCATTGCGCCGGCCGATCTGTGCGCCGTCAGCCCTGACCTGCCCCCATATGCTGTGTCACTTCTAGAGGTAGGGTGCTGC
>JAUVLP010000112.1 GCA_030600655.1 Candidatus Eiseniibacteriota bacterium | reverse complement strand
CCCCGTTCCTCCCGCTCCCACTCTCTGAGTTTCCGCCTCCTGCCACGCACCCGGAGCACGACGGCCAGAATAGCGAGAAGCGCGGCCACCAGAAAAAGTGGGTTCCACCCGGCCAAGAGAAGACCAACCCCGAACCTCTCTCTGAAAGCCTCATCGGCTGCAGCGTAGAAACCGGCCCTTGTCATCCCCGCCTGACGCTTCAGCGCGACATCGAAGTCGCCGGCGACCTTCACGGCATCCACCAGATCACCCACATCCTCGCGTCCCGTCGTCTCCAAAAGCAGTTCTACAGCGCGGAAGCTCTCAGCATATGCGAGTCCAGCTTCCTTACTGCCCTCCGGAAATCGCCCTTCCAGTTCCCCGAGCGGGATGAGTCTATTGAACAGGGCCGCGCTTGCCATTGCACTTGACTGGCTGAGTCGCCACTCACCCGCGACCGTCATCGCGATCCCCTCGTCGAACCACCGTGGCACACGCACGTGTCCAAGGACCCGCGCAGCCGCAATGTGAGCAAGTTCGTGAACGACCACCGCCTCCATCTGAAAAGGATAGCGGACAATGCGAGGGCTTTTGATCACAATTAGATTCTGGTTCGGCATAGCGCAACCGACACCCCAATCCGGCACTCCCCCTCTCGTCAGCTCACCGAACTCCTTGTCGCTCTGAGCAATAACGACCTGCACCGGCCCCAACTCTTCCAGCGACATTTTCTCCAGCAGATCCTCTATTCTCGCATTTATGATCTCACGTACGCGCACAGCAGCTCGAGCATCCACTTCAGCAAAATGCACCACAATGTCACCAGCCTGCGCGCTCTCCAGCAGAACTCCCTCGGGAGCCGCTGATGTCGAGCCTACAATCACCAGGAGGGCGACGAGCGCCCTCCTGGGAATCCGGCCTGAATGTGATCTAGAATTCATCGACGGCTAGGCTCTGTTTCTCAAAGGCGAAATCATCCGCAGGCGCTCGACAATCTTAGGCATCAGCGCGAGAACGCGATCTACATCGCTCTCGACCGTGTATCTCCCCAAACCGAAGCGGACAGAGCCCTGTGCAACATTCGGCTCAACCCCCATTGCCGCGAGAACATGCGAGGGGCCGGTTGCATCGGTCGTACAGGCGGACCCTGTAGAAACCGCTATGCCCTCCATGTCCAGACTCAGCACGATACTCTCACCCTCTACAAAGAGGAAGGAGACGTTTGCCATAACCGGGATGCGATTCTCCCTGTGTCCATTCAGCACCACATCGGAGATCTCGCGCAAGAGCGTATTCTGCAAACGGTCACGGAGAGCCGACAGGCGCGCGGTCTCTCTGTCCATTTCATCGACGGCTAGTTCCACTGCCTTGGCGAGTCCTACAATGCCCGCAACATTCTCCGTGCCGGCCCGCATGCCGCGCTCGTGGCTACCTCCATGTGCGATCGGATGCATCCGTGTTCCGGCTCGCACATAAAGAGCACCGACACCTTTCGGACCGTAGAGCTTATGCGCCGACAGGGAGAGCAAGTCCACTCCTAGTGCGTTGACATTCACCGGGAGCTTCCCGACTGATTGCACGGCGTCCGTATGAAAAGTGATATCGTGTTCACGAGCGATATCAGCGATTTCCTTCAGAGGTTGTATGGTTCCAACTTCATTGTTTACATGCATGACACTTATCAGACACGTGTCACCCCGCACCGCCCGTCTCACATCCCTCGCATCTACCAAGCCATCAGCGTTCACAGGAAGATATGTGACAGAGAAGCCAAACTCCTTCTCCAGGTATTCACATGTCGACAGAACTGCATGGTGTTCAATCGCACTCGTGATAATGTGTCCACGTTCGGGCAGATGTGCGAACGCCACGCCCTTGATGGCAGCGTTATCCGATTCCGACCCACCACTTGTGAAGACCACTTCAGAGGGCTGTGAGCCAAGGCACGAAGCCACCTGTTCGCGCGCCCGTTCGATGGCCGCTCGGGGTTCGTGAGCCACGCTGTGCGGACTCGATGGATTGCCGAACTTCTCCGTGAAATACGGTAGCATCGCCTCAACGACCCGGGGATCAGCAGGCGTTGTCGCGTTGTAATCCATGTAGATTCTACTCATCGCACACCTCCGGGGTCTTGCGCCCCCGAGAGAGAGGCCGGCCCGCTTCCGGACCGGCCGATGCCACCTCTCATATCTTGCGGTTCGGGTACAGACTCACTCTGACGCGCTTCCCGAACTGCGCCGCTCCGTTAGCCCTGGTTCCAGCGCTCTCTCGCCTCTTTCTGCTCTCTGATCTCGATCAGCTGGAGCTGGCGTTCGATCTCTCCGAGCGCGTGGCTCCGCCACTCCGGATCACCCTTTGCCTGCTTGAGCCGTGCGATCGCACCCTCGTAGTCCCCTTGCTTCTCGAGCGCCTTCGCCCATGCAAGGTACGCACTACCGGATCCTGATCTCAACACAAGCACACGCTTTGCAGTGGTGATCGCAGATGCATACTGTCCTGCCTCATTGTACGCATCAGCAAGCGCAAGAAGGTACGAAACATCGTCCGGACGATTCTCGAGCAGAAGCTCGTACTGCTCGACCGTTTTCAGGTACTTCCCCTGGTCCCTGTACACACCGGCGAGATTCGCTCTGGACGCAACATCACCCGGTGTCTGCTGGAGAACGGACAGGAATAGATTTTCCGCCATCTCCAGATCGCCAATCTTCATGTAGAGAAAACCCAGCGTCGAAAGTGTGTACGCGCTGGCCGCCCCTCGGACTCGGACTTTCTCGTACGCTGTTATCGCCTGGTCGTAGATGCCGGCCCTGTAGTAGAGATGAGCCAGCGACTGCGATCCGCGTGTGTCGTCCGGCATCAACTCCTGGGCACGGCGATAGGCCTCTATCGCTGCGAGATCCATCTCCATCTTCTCGTATGCGTATCCGAGGTTGAGGAACGCATCAGCATCATCGGGATCCAGCTGCACGGCCTCGACGTACGTGTCGACCGACTCCTGATACCTACCCATCACAAAGTATGCGTAGGCCAAAGACGCATGGGAATATGAGTCGTTGGGCGCTCGGTCCCGAGCAAGCTCGTACATCTCCAACGCCTTTTGGAACTCCTGCGTATCGACAAGGTAGATACGACCGAGTCCATAGAGGGGGTCCACATAGCTCGGGTCGAGTTCCCTGGCCTTCTCGAAGTTCTCAATCGCTTTACCGAGCTCGCGAACCCGATAGAATTCCGTTGCACTGTAGTATGCCTTCTCAGCCGGCGTAACATCAGTGCGTTGAGAGGATGACACCCCAGATCCTTCGATGGTCATAGTGACTTCGTCCGTTGTAGGCGCAGCAGTCATGCAACCACTCACACCAAGACCGACGAAACCCACGACAAGAAGAACAGACAGACGAACAAGCATCGTTTTCTTTGTCATTATCGCTCCTCCCGGCACCGTCCACCGCAGGACTCGGCCGGCCTACGGTTTCGTGTCTCCTCGAAATGCATCGATCATCAGGATATTCTCTCTGCAAATGCCGGCCGCCGCACTCCCGGGAGACAGTTCTATCACCTTCTCCCATTCCCGAACCGCTTCGTCGAATATCTGCGCGTCCGCGAAGGCAACTCCCAGATTGAAATGCGCTTCCACGTTGTTCGGATCCATGTAAAGCGCAACACGGTACATGTCGACCGCGTCGGAGTAGCGCCGTTGGCCGTAGTAGGCACTCCCGAGGTTTGTCACGATCACCGGGTTTTCCGCATCCAGATCAAGGGCCGTCTCGAGCTCGACGACAGCCTCATCCATTTTTCCCATATCCGAGTACAACGTGCCGAGGTTCAACCTGGCGCCCGCGTGCGTGGAGTCAATCTCCGTCACAGCGATGTACGTCTCGAGTGCATCGTCGAGCATGTTCATCTCGTAGTATGTGTTCCCGAGTTCTATCAACAGCTCGACATCAGTCGGGTTCTCTGTAACACGCTCCCTGATCTCGGCGATTCTGAGAAGAGCTTCCTCCGGATTTGCAACTCCACTGCCGTCAAGAGTCAAATCGGCCTCTGATGAGACCGCAGCCGCAAGAACCATCACGAACGCGAGAGCAAGTACGTATACGAAACGCGTAATCAACACAACCTCCACGTTGCCGCCGGACGCGGCGTAGTAGCTACTCCGCAGTCAGGCTTTCGACACGCAGACTGATGATCGTGTCGGGATCCTCAACGGCACCATTACCACCTGTGCCCTTCTTGATCTCATCGATCAGGTCGAGACCTTCGATGACCTCACCGAATGCTGCGTAGCTACCGTCAAGGTGCGCCGCAGTTGCCAGCATGATGAAGAACTGGCTGCCGGCGGAATCGGGGGCTTGACCTCGCGCCATCGACACAACTCCCCTCACGTGCGTCAAACTGTCATCAAACTCGGCAGGTATGGTGTAACCCGGCCCGCCGTAGCCACCCTTATGCTCGACGTCACCCGTCTGTGCCATGAATCCGGTTATCACGCGGTGGAATTCTACACCGTCGTAGCGCCCGCTATTGGCGAGATGCACGAAGTTAATCACCGTATTCGGCGTCTTATCTTCCCAGAGAGCGACCTTCATTGTTCCCTTGCTCGTTTCGATCGTCGCTACCTTCTGCCCCGCCGGGAGATATTCGACCTCCATGGTCTTCCGGATTCCGCTCTCATCGAAGTAAGTCAGGGTAGCAGTCACCAGCTCAGCCTCCTCCTGTGCACTCTCGTGAATCGGCGCGTCTTTTTGCACCACCTCTGCCTTGGCAGCAATACTCGGCTGCTCTCCTCCATCGGCCAGCGTAGAACACCCGTTTACCGCCAGCAGGATCAGCGTCAACAACGCAAGCCCGAGCACTCTCCTCACACCGAACATTCACTCGCCTCCCCTTCTATGGTCTCGTATGCATAATCACCCTATAACCCTGATTTAATCTAACCGTTCCCGAATCGAGGTGTCAAGCTGCTTCTGCTCCATGCGCCGGCAATCGCCCATCCTGGCGCCATTGCCGACAAAGATGCTCCTCCCTCTGACGATTGACCCACCCCCCTTTTTGGCGTATAATGGCCACAGTATCAAGTTGGTACGAGGGCGCGGCTCATTTGAGTTACGCCCTCGTGTTCGCAGACATTAGACCCAACATACGGAGAACATACATGAGCGACCTCATCTCCAAGCTGAGACAATCCAAAAGCCCGGAGGAACTGCTGAAGATCCTCCACCAGAGTCCGTTTGTCTTTATTGACCTCAGATTCACCGATCTGCCTGGCCGCTGGCACCACGTTACTCTTCCGTTGAGTGCTGTCCAACCGGAGCTTTTCGCATCAGGCGTAGGATTCGACGGTTCCAGCGTCGCTGGCTTCAAGACCGTGGAGCGCGGTGATATGGTACTCCTCCCCGATCTCACGACTGCGACCATCGATCAGTTCGCAGATCATCCCACGGTCGTGTTTCTTGCCACAGCAGCGGAGGCCGACTCACGTGAGCCGTTCGCCCGAGACCCGCGACTCATTGCAGCCAAGGCGGAGGAAGTACTCGCCGCATCAGGCCACGCCGATGTGAGCCTCTGGAGTCCCGAACTTGAGTTCTATGTTTTCTCCAGAGTCTCTTACGGTGAGGGACCGAGCGGAGCTCACTACGAAGTCTTCTCAGATGAAGCCGGGTGGATAGATCCAGAACTCGACCAGGAACTCGGCTACCGTATCCGTGCGGGTTCCGGCTATCATGCAATTCCGCCATCCGACATGACCCTTGATCTCAGAAATGAGATAACTCTGCATATGCAGGAGGCAGGCATTCCTGTCAAGTACCACCACCATGAAAATGGCGCACCGGGACAGGTAGAGATCGAGGTCCTCCCCGAGTCGCTCGTGGACGCCGCGGACCACCTGATGCTGGGCAAGTACATCGTGCGCAACACCGCATCTCAATGGGGCAGGGCGGCCACGTTCATGCCCAAGCCGCTGGCGACGGAAAGCGGAAACGGCATGCATTTTCACGTCAAGCTTACACGCGGCGGACGTCCCGTTTTCTATGATGAATCAGGCTACGCCGGCCTCTCCGACAAAGCTCTTCACTTCATTGGCGGCATCCTGAATCACGGCCGTGCGCTTGCGGCCATCACGAACCCAACCACAAACTCTTACCGGCGTCTGCGTCCGGGATTCGAAGCTCCCACGAACCTCTTCTTCTCTGCGGCCAACAGGAACGCGGCCATTCGCATTCCGGCATACGCAACAACACCTGACTCCAAGACCGTGGAATTCCGTCCCTCGGATGCAACAGGGAACCCCTATCTTACGATGGCTGCCCTTCTGGCTGCCGGACTTGACGGCATGGAGAGACGTCACGATCCGCGTGACAACGGCTTTGGCCCGTTCGATACCAACCTCAGCCTGCTCCCTGAGAGCGAGCGAAGCAAGATAGTCCCCCTCCCGTCACGACTCGAGGAAGCGCTGGAAGCCCTGGAACGCGACTCCGCATTCCTTACCGAGAGCGGTATCTTCCCTGAGGAGCTTATCTCGACCTGGATCGATATCAAGGGGCGTGAGGCGGAAGAAGTCCGCACGAGACCTCACCCGTTCGAGTACGACCTCTTCTTCGACTGCTAGATCCTGGGGAAGAAAGCAGACTCCTGGTCGCGGGCGCCTCCGAACAAC
>JAUVLP010000227.1 GCA_030600655.1 Candidatus Eiseniibacteriota bacterium | reverse complement strand
CTCGCTCCTCACACTTCGACTGGGATGAGGATTTCGCATCATTCTGTGCGACCATAGACCCCGCACGGCCCATAGACGCGCGCAAGCAGGCAAAGAGACAGTTCGCTGCTCTTCTTGCAAATGTCTGCGCTGGCCATTTGGGGCTCGTTGCAGGGAATGGCGACATCGTGTCACTGTCCGAGAGCACACCGATCCTATCCGACTGCGAGGGGATGGGGTCAACTGTAGGAGCTGCGATTGACCACATCGACGCGAGGCTGAATGAACTTGAGCCGGGGTCCATCGATCAGGTACTGGAGGAGTACGAAGGCCTGATTCGTTGTCTCGACAACCTGAACAACGCGATGAACATCGAGTTCGACCCATACGCGTGCGTGGCCGAAGGGAACAGTGTCGAGAAGTCCTTCGCCGACAGACGACTGCTTGAGGACTATCAAGCTGGCGACGATGATGAATCCGAGGCGGCCCCGCTAGTCGTCCATCCGACGCGCAATCCATTCAGCGAGACAACGACGATCTCCTATGCGATTGGTGGTGTGTCGGGGGAGAGAGTTGAGGTTGCTGTGTACGACATCTCTGGAAGGAAGGTCCGTACACTGCAGAGCGGATTGCAGCGACCAGGGGTCTACGAGGTTACTTGGGATGGTCGCACCGAGAGCGGTCAGAAGGTCGCGTCGGGAGTGTACTTCTGCCGTCTTGAGGTGGGAAGCAAGGCCACAACGAGGAAACTGCTGCTGGTAAGGTAGCCAGTTCAACTGGATTCAGGCTTGGTTGGCGCGGTGCCTTCGCACATCGGTGAGAGCGCCAGTGTTCGAGGTGCCAGTGGTCCAGGACGGTCCCGTCGGTCCGCCTGCCGATGGGGCCGCCCCCAGCATGCACTGAGACGCGATGCGGCTCGTGCGCAACCGGAATCTGAGGAAAGGAGGCGCGGTGTCATTGCACACATGGCGAGAGCAGCTTCATGTCATTCGGTGAAAACGCACCATTCTTATCAAGGGAGGGTTCTCATGAGGACAAGGTTGAGAATACTGGTCGTCACGCTAGTGCTGGCTTTCGTGTCGGCGCTCGTGGCTCCGGCGGCCGCTGATGCGCTGGAATGGTTCGATGGTTTCGACGACGGGGACTTCACGGACAACCCCACCTGGACCGAAGTCAACAACGACGACGTTCCGGGTATCGTCGAGGTGACAGGTGACGATCACTACGTCCGGTTCTACAGGGAGGCGCCCTACGGCAACGGCGGGAACATCTCGCTCGTTCATGACTTCTGCTACAACGTGACGGATGACACCGCTGTTGAGTTCGATGCCAATCCCGTCTATGCGGAGATCTGTGGCTGGGGAGGAGCTGAGCATCCGGTCGAAGTGCGCCTGCACCTTCTGGATAGCTCCGGTACTAACTTGGATCTGCTGTTCTGCTACAACCACGTTTGCGGCTGGGATTTATACGAACCGGACTACATCAGGATTGTGTTTCCTGACTGTGAGCAGAACGTCTGGCTCAGGGGCGAGCGGTTCGTGGTAAGGGACTACTTCCCTCAGGCTACGACTCTGGTCAGGATTGAGCTGGCGGGGCGTGGCTGGGACTTCGAGGGATACGTCGACAACGTGAGACTTCTCGAACTCGGACCATGCCCTTCGGGGTACTCACTTGACATCCACCCGACATCCTGTCCGAATCCCTTGAACGTCAAGAGCCGGGGTGTGCTGCCGGTCGCGATTCTCGGCGCAGAGGATTTCGACGTGACCGAGATCGACCCGGAGACCATCACGCTCGCGAGCACCGCCCAGCCGCTCAGGTGGAGCTTCGAAGACGTGGCCACGCCGGTCGGATCGGACGCTGAGCCGTGCGAGTGCAACGAACTCGGTGCCGACGGTTACATGGACATGACCCTGAAGTTCGCGACGCAGGATGTGGTGACCGCGATTGGTCCGGTCAGCGACGGCGACGAAGTCAGCCTGGCGCTGAGTGCCACGCTCTGGGACGGCACGACCATCGCGCTCTACGACTGCGTCTGGGTTATCGACAAGACAAGAGAGTCCACGCGCGTCGCACTGGAGACGCCCGACAACAGCGATGCTCTGAAGGAGCCGACAGAGACCGCCACGTGGGGCAGCATCAAGGCGCTCTACCGATAACGGGCGAGGGTCCGCGGCAGGCGTGAGTGGTAAATGCGCGGGAGCCGGAGGGCAGATACTCCGGCTCCCGCTTTCGTCTGTGGGCCGCCCCCTTCCTCTGCTATAATGGTCCCTGACAGTTGACACACCTCTGACTCGGCCGCGCCCTCGCGCGG
>JAUVLP010000213.1 GCA_030600655.1 Candidatus Eiseniibacteriota bacterium | reverse complement strand
CTCCGCCGTTGGTTCGGGAGTTGAGGATGATGCAGGTCTCGTCCGTGAGGCCCGGCTTGACCCCGTCAGCCCGAACCCGTTCAACCCGGCTGCCACTATCTCGTTCGTGCTCCCGGAGCCGGGTGAGATCGAGATCGCCGTCTACGATCTTACCGGACGCCTGGTGACAGTGCTCGAGCACGGCCAGCGCGACGCAGGTGCGCACGCGATCGTGTGGCACGGAACTGACGCCTATGGAAGACGGTTGAGCTCCGGTGTCTACTTCGTGCGGCTCATCACTGGAAACACGGTAGCTGTGCGGAAGATGGTGATGGTGAAATAGCTCTCATGGACCAGTCATCTGTCTCCCGGCCCTCAGACAAGGCTGCCACGGCCGAGTTCACAGCGGGGGGACAGATGAGCTGACCAGTGCCATGACCCACCGGAGAACAACGTACGAGCGAGGAGGTTCCTCTTTGAGATTGCTGTGCATCACTGCCCTTGTCCTCGTCGCCTCATTGCCCGCCATCGCGCAGGACGTCAACGGAAGTCTCGAGACGATCGACGGCAAACCGGTCCTCAGAGTGTGGGGTACGCATGCGGAACGCGGGTACGCCTCAGGCTATCTCATGGGCGAGAGCGGAAAGGAGGTCTTCGACGACTACTTCGTCGGCTACATCTGCGCGGGAAATCCCATGATCTACAGCTACTACCGGAGTACATACCTGAGCAACTTCGCGGTCGAAGCCAAGTACGAGCAGGAAATCGCCTACACGCTGCTTGGCATGGCCGATGCCGGTGTGGATCTCTACAACAGCACACTCGGTAGAGACATGGACGCAACCGACATCCTCGTCTCGAACGCTATCGTCGATCTGAGCCAGAGGAATGGCGACGTCTACTTCGGTTGCTCCAGCTTGTCAAGCTGGGGGCAAAGCACGATTGACGACCCAATCCTCGGGGGCCACCTTGTCATCACACGGCATCTCGACTGGAGCAAGCACCAGACCCTCACGGACAACCCCGCCCTCATTGTGCACTTTCCGTCGGAGCCAGATGAGCAACCTTGGCTATCAATAGGATACGCCGGTTTCTTCGGAGCCCTGTCTGCCGTCAGTGAATCCGGGATCGCGGCCTTTATGGACATGGGAAATTACAACGCGGGAACAGTTGGCATTCCGTACCAACCCATACTCTTCACAATAAGAAGCGGAATGGAGATGGCGGATTACGATGGAGACGGGAGCCATTCACCTGACGATGTGACGGCCGCCATCCAGGATCGCACTCGAAAAGGCGGCAACATCATCCACGTCACGATGGATGACGGCGTCACCTCGCGTCCTATCATTGTCGAGTGCAACAACTCCGCAGGGGTCGCCACGCGGGATCAGTCCGACAACACGGTCGTACCCGGCGACAACCTCGTTGCCACGAACCACTTCCGTGTACTCTACTCTCCCCTGTGGTGCTCACGCTACGACGCCCTCGTCGATTCGCTGACGGCGAACCCGGAGATCTCACCAGCGCGAAGCTGGAACCTGATGGCGGGCGCGGCAGGCCAGTCGTCGAATATCCAGGCCATACAATACATCGAATCCGAGGGACTCCTCTACTGGGCGATGGATACTTACTCACAGCCCGCGTACGCGCAGGAACCGACGGAGTTCAATGTCGATGAGCTCTTCATGAACCCCACGGAAGTCTGCGATCTGGCAAAGCGAAGCGAGCTCGCGCTGCCACAGCCCAACCCCTTCAATCCCATGACCGTGCTGACCTACACGCTGGCGCATCCGGGCAGAGTAGAGCTGGCCGTGTACACTGTGTCGGGACGGCTCGTGAAAACGCTGGAGAGTGGACAGCAGCGCACAGGTGAGCATTCGACGGTCTGGACGGGTTACGATGAATCCGGACGTGAGGTCGGCTCAGGTGTCTACTTCGTGCGGCTCATCACTGGAAACACGGTAGCCGTACGGAAGATGGTGATGGTCAACTAGTATCACCACAATCGAGGTTTGGAATAGGCGGACAGGGCTGGTCCCGTATTGGGATCAGGCTCAGCCGGCCTCGTGTGACCTTACATAGAGAATCGAGTTGCCGTCTTTCCCCACCGGCGCGATGGCGCCCATCTCTCTCAGACAGTAGGCCATCTTCTGCGCGACTCGTCTAGGGTGACCGATGGCCTCTGCCAGATCCGACGTAGGAAAAGGCTCCTGCAGTTCATTGGGAATCAGCTCGCGCATCGCTGCGGGGCTGTCGAACAACCGGCTCTCAATAACATCTATGAGTCTGCGCTCCTCCGTCACCCACCCACGCTTGCGCCAGCCCTTCTTCCCATCGAAGCGCCTGACCTCCTCCTCCTGCGTCAGCAGGACCTCCAGCGAGAAGCGGGGCGAAGACAGAAGCTTCGGAAAACTCACAAGCTCGACGAACACATGCTCGAGTCCGCCATGCTTCGGAGATTTCCGGCGCGTCTCAGTCCCACGGCGTTTCTTCGGGAGCTTCACGATCCACTTGTCAACGGCAACCGGACATACGAGCCTGACATCGTGGCTTTCCGTGAGCTTCCAGAGCTTGCGCTTGAGTGGAGTGAATCCGCCGGTCTGAATCTCGATGAGAAGGTCACCGCGCACGATGTCG
>JAUVLP010000023.1 GCA_030600655.1 Candidatus Eiseniibacteriota bacterium | reverse complement strand
GGCGTCCGCCAGTGTGCGTCCAACCTCGGGGCCTGGATCACTACTGTTGTAGATACCGGTGAATGAATTGTCGGAGAACGTACAGCTCGAGAAGAACGGTGCTGATGAATCGGCAAGCGTCACGCCGTTTGAACAGAGCGTGAACGTACTTCCCGTCATCGTCAGCAGAGCTCCAAAATCGAAGCTCGCACCGTTGCTGCAGTTCTGGAAGACACAATCGGTCACGCGCATGATACCCGCTGTCGCATCCAGACCGCTGGTAGCCGTCCCCTGCCCATCAACCGTGAAGCCTTCCAGAAGCGTAAGATCGCCGAGGCCGGTCTCGGACACGACCGCTCCACTCGATGAGCGTATCGTCGTAGAGGCGGTGCCATCCGAACTCATCACCAGAACACCATTCTTGAGAGTGATATTCTCATCGTATGTTCCCGGGCCCACCAAGACCGTGTCGATGGCCGACGCTGCGTCGATAGCCGACTGGATCGTTGCATACGGCGACGGCACTTCAAGCTTCTGACCGGTCCCGAGCCAGCACATCTCAGAATAGACACTCTTCTTGGAGCCGACATCACTACCCGCCAGCCGGTAGAACCATGTGGTCAGCGGGAGCATGTCCTCGTCAATGTGCGTGAGGTCGGCAGTGAACCCAACCAGAAGCTCCGAATTGATAGGGTCAGACATCGGTATGCTGTCGCGGTAGACCCAGTATCGTCTGAAATCGCTCTCGCAGTTCTGATCCCATGTAAGCACTATGTCATCTCCGACCCACTCCGCGACTATCCCTGATGGCGGAGATGGCGCCGGATCCACGGAGGCCAGGTCGGATACCTGCCCGTGCCAGCCGGTATCGTAGACCGGAACAACTTCATATGAGAAATTATCTCTCGGACAATCGGACGTCCAGATATCCACAAGAGACGTATCCGGGCTCGGAACCCACGCCAACGATTCCGGTTCTGCGATTACGTTGCCCCGGTTGACCACATAGTAGTCGACTGGTCCTGCGGCCGGCCCCCACGACATTTCGTTAGCACCTTCCGTGAACAGCACATCGAGACCCGAAGGCGCGTCGTAGCAGAGGCTTCCAAACACCTTATTGGAGGACGCTCCCTCGAGACCGCCGTCGTCAACAGCGGACACCCGGTAGTAGTTGAGCTCACATGCTGGAATGGTGATATCGATGAAGCTCGTGTCCGGCGCTGTGATGGTCGCTACCTGTGTGCTTGGAAGCGCCGTCGTATCACGGTACACGATGTAGTAGTCGACTGTGGCTCGCCGCCATGGCGGTCGACTCCACGAAAGGAGCATCGACGCGCCGTCCTGTGCCAGGAGAAGACCCTGCGGGCCCTCCGGACAACCGATGCCAAGAGCACCCTGCGCTGTGCCACCCTCACCTCCGGTCACGGTTGGTGATGTCGCGTGTACCGCGTAGAATCCCGCCCCCGGGTCGCAGAAGATTGGATCTACGGATGTGGCTCCCGTGCCTGCGCTGCAGTTGTTGTAGTCGCCGCTCGAGTTATCCCAGACATCGTTGTAGCTCAAGACGGGAGTCGCGCTCGTGCAAGTAATCCCATAGCCGGTATTCGATGCGATGATGTTGTTCTTGACGATGTTGCCTGAACACACGCGCAGGTCTATGCCTCCCTCCAGGCCATTCCCCGTGAACGTGCAGTTCACTATCTCAACATCCGTCGAGTAAGAGTAGATGCCGGCGCCACCGTTGTCGTAACTCGCGACATAGGCAAGGCTGATACTGGTATTCGGAGGATCGTTGATGAAGATACCAGCCTCCTCGTTGTCGTGGAAGCTCGACATCTCCAGGTAGATATCCCCGTCGGTGCCCGCGCTTCCGTAGGTCGCGACCAGACCTCTCCAGCAACCGTAGACATCGACATTCTTGACGGCTCCCTGGACATCCTTGAGGTAGATACCCGAGAAACCAGCCCCGGAGTTCATGACAGTGACTCCGTCAATGAGGATCTTCTCTCCATTCTCAACGTAGATGCCGTGACCGGATCCTCCAGCGTTGATAACAACAGGATGAACACTGGGATCACGGTACGTGAAGGTCGCATCGTAACCACCGATGATCGACCTGTAGTCTCCCAGTACCAAATTCTCAACGTAGGCACCTTCGGCGACCTTGATAACGTCACCTCTGTTGGAATTGTCGATCGCAGTCTGGATTGATGCATACTCGTCGGGGACAAGTATGGTCTTCGGGATGTGCGCGTTCATGGGTCGCATGGCGCCTGAACCGATGCGGCATGTCCCGTACTTGATGTAGAAGAACCCGCCTTCACCGAAGTCGCCACCCCAGCTGTTCTTGCATATCCATGCGCCATCACCGCCGCACATGTCATCGTCCCACCCAAGCATGAGAACCACGTGATTGGTCCAATCGGTGCCAGCGTGCTCATAGCACCCACCTGTGTAGCTGGAGAAATCGTCGTACACACACATGCCGACCGAGAGAGGACCGTAGGTCTCGATGGCGTATTTGAGACTCGCCGCCGTGTTCGAAACGTTGCCTGTCCCGTCAATGATGGCGACCTTGTCGTAGACCTTCTGGCGACAGGAGTTGCCGTCGGTGGCCAGATAGGGAATGTCTTCCTCGCTCACCGCGCCCGGGTTCTGATGAACGGCGTAGGCGGCGCCCGCCCATCCACCACCACAGTCAGAGCCCTCATCGTTGCAGTCGATCGTCTGCTGCTCCGAGATGTCCAGCAGCACGCCTTCGTTGATCCTGACATGAGCTTCAGTGGCGCTGCATGCACCGAACCCCCAGCACGACCCGCAGCCGGCCTGGTCCTTGGCGGGGGTCACGCCATCGTAGTCGCGCCAGTCGAAGCTGCTGCGAAACGTCATCCCCCGGACTTCGGGTGGTGGCTGCAACGTGTCGAAGATCGCAGCAATGTGAGCCGGCATCTCGCCACCCAACCTTCCGGCCATCTCCTCGGGCGACAGGTTTGACACACTCGTCGGCCCTGCAACCCAGTCGTATCCCATCTCGGCGATTCGCGCGTTGATCTCATCGATCTTCGCCTGTTCTTCCACCGAAATCTCTCGGTCGACACTCGCGATCGCAGGCAGGTTCGACATGACAAGAACTGCCGCCGACACAAGCAGGAGGCCGACGAGAAGCCCCGAAAATCTCCCTGTTCCAGAACGCATTTGCTCCGCTCCTTGCTGACGCACATGTGGAAGCGCAAAATGGGTAAGTAACCCCGCTGCCGCTCGCAGGGGGCAACCGGTATCTAAATCCTTGACAAACAATATTATAGCACGATTCGTACCGCATTTCAACAGGCCAACCTCTGCG
Source organism: Candidatus Eiseniibacteriota bacterium (assembly GCA_030600655.1). Taxonomy (GTDB): domain Bacteria; phylum Joyebacterota; class Joyebacteria; order Joyebacterales; family Joyebacteraceae; genus Joyebacterum. The sequence continues at coordinate 22,399 of JAUVLP010000023.1, read as the reverse complement.
TTCCTGAATCCCCTCCACCTTGCCCCCCCCGAACTCACAGCATTTGACCCCCGGAACAGCTACTGGTACGCTCTTCTTCACTATGGCTCAGCAAAACACAAGTAATGCTGATGTGATCGTGGTTGGCGGAGGAACCGCCGGGTGCACGGCTGCTACGGTCGCTGCGCGCGCCGGAATCTCCGTTCTGCTGATAGAAAGCAGAGCGGCCGTGGATGTTGGACGCAAGGCCTGCGGAGGCGCCCTCTCGGCGGATGCTGTCCGGGCCGTCTCGGAGATCACGGGACCGCTGACAGGCGCGGAGATCGCCGGCACGATTACTTCCGGACTGCTTGGGCTCCCCGGTGATTCACCGGCGATTGAACTCGACGAGCCCGGCGTCATTCTCAATCGTCCGGTCCTCGGACAGCGCCTCCTCTCCGACGCTCTCGAGAGCGGTGTCACGCTCATGACCGGGCACACATGCATGGGATGGAGCGACCGCAGCCGCCGGGCCGTCAGCATCCGCCGCCCGGACGGGACGGAGACCGCCGCTACCGGACTCGTCATCGTGGATGCCACAGGCTTCCGGTCAATCCTGACGAAGGCAGCGGGCCCCACACACCCGGACGCTCCGAAACGTTCGGAGATCGGCATAGGTTACTGTGAGATACTCCCCTTGGCAGAAGATCTCGACAGACCTGATAGAGCTGTCGTCCAGATCGCCCCTAAAGGCGCTCGCGACGGTTACTCCTGGGTTTTCCCCATGGGAAGCCGCCTCGTAAATGCCGGCATCGGAGCATCTCTTGCAACCACGGACGGATCTTTCAAGGAACACCTGTACTCACACCTGGGCAGTTCAGATCTCATTACTGCCCACGCTCCTGATACAAGAGGCGCCACGGACCCGGTCGGGAAAGGATGCCATGCCGGCTCCCTCTGGTCCGGCTCCGGGATGATTCCTCTAAGGCGCCCTCTCGCCGGCCTGGTCGGTGACGGCTTTCTCTCCGCGGGCGATGCCGCATGCCAAACCAACCCGCTTCACGGTGGCGGGATCGCACCCTCGATCATCGCCGGATCGGTAGCCGGACGGGTAGCTTCCGCGGCCGTCCGGGCCGGCGACTGCTCGACAGCCGGACTCTGGGAATACGGTGTAGAGACAATGCGCCTGCTCGGCGCACCGCACGCCGCTCAAGATCTCATTCGTCGTCTCTTGAGCCAACTCACACTCGATGACATGGCGTTCGTAGCAGGAGAGATGGCAGTTGCCGGACGCGCGTTCCGGTCACTCTACAGCGCTTCGCCCAGACTTCGCGCGAGAGAAATACTCGGGACAATAGGAAGGGCCGTAAGAAAACCGGCGCTACTGAAGCTCCTGCTGGAGTCAGGACATCACATCTCGTCGATCCACAAGCTCTACCGCAACTATCCGGAGTCGCCGGACAGGTTGGGAACATGGATAGGAAGAACCGAACTCGCTGTTCGCTCTTTCGATAGACTCGTCCAGGGAGGAAGGGAATGACAGGCGGAAACAGAGCCTGCGCGGACCGCCGATCTTACAGAGGTCGTGACCCCGTCACTCACGACAACCACGCGCGAGCGGTGCTCGCCATCCTTCTCTCCGCGCTCTCATTCGCTCTCGTTGGCATGATGGTGAAACTATCGGGGTCGCTGCCGGTCTACGAGAAAGCGCTCATCAGGAGTCTGGTCTCGCTGGCGGTAACCGGCGCGGTAGCATTCCGGCACCGGGACAACCCGTTTCGAGCGAACCCCCGCATCCCTGCTCTCATAGTGCGTGGCGCATTCGGAACCGGGGCAATGATGCTCTATTTCTACGCCATAGGCCATCTGACGCTGGCTGACGCCACACTTCTCAACAAGCTGTCGCCGTTCTTCGTCATCGTGTTCGCTGTCGCGTTTCTGAAGGAGAAGCTGCCACGCTACATCATCCCTTCGCTGGTCGTAGCTTTCGTTGGCGCCGCCCTCGTGATCAAACCGCAGCTGGATTTCCGGGCCGTCCCGGCCATCGCCGGGCTCGTTTCCGCCGTCTGCTCGGGAGCCGCCTACGCGATAGTCCGCTCCCTCAAAGGCAAGGAACCGCCGTACAGGATCGTCTTCTATTTCGCACTCGTCGCGGTGGCGGTGACCGTACCACCAACGCTGTTCCGGTACGTGCGCCCGACGATCGAACAGATCGGATGCCTCATCGCAGCCGGAGTATTCGCAACTATCGGACAGTTCTCGTTGACGTACGGATATCACCAGTCGCCGGCATCACGGCTGTCCATCTACAACTACGCCCACGTCATCTTCGCTCTCACCATAGGTCTTGTATTCTGGAATGAGATTCCGGACTGGGTCAGTCTTGCTGGGGGGGGACTGATCGTAGCGGCGGCAGTGCACCATCACATGAGAGCGCTGCGTGACCGTGGGATACCTCCACCCACATAGCTCACGATCCCGGCGCTGCTTTCACACTGCTCATGATCCCGGCGCTGCTTTCACACTCACAGCACCGGTCACGGAGATCTGCGCAAGATGAGCAGAGTTATGTCGTCCGATTGCGATCTTCCGGCGGCGAACGCGGCCACGTCGGCGCACACACGCTCGAGAATGGCATCTGCCTTTCCCGCGCGCTCTCGAACAAGCACGTCCATCAGCCGCTGCTCTTCGTAGAACTGATCACTCTCGTTCTCGGCTTCAGTGATGCCGTCGCTGAAAATCGTGAGCACTGCGCTGGTGTTGAGCATCACGGACTTCGCCTCGTACGGCACGCTCTCCATCATCCCCACCGGCATTCCAGTGGAAGCAAGCTCGCTCAGTGCTCCATCCGGTTCCACAAGATACGGCGGGTTGTGACCCGCGTTGACGTAATCGAGTCGCCCGGTCGCCGGGTCGAGAACGCCGATGAACAGTGTTGCGTATTTCACCGCATCGGTCGATTGCCAAACCTGCCTGTTGATGAGCCCTGCTGTCTCCGCAAGATCACCGGGACGACTCATCAGCACCTGAACGACAGGTACAATGCATGAAACAAGGAGAGCCGCTCCCAGACCCTTGCCCGCGACGTCACCAAGCAGAATCACACATCGTCCATCCTCGAGCGGCCGGATGTCATACAGGTCGCCGCCGACCTCCGTACAGGACTCGTGGTAGACGGCTATCTCGTACCCTGGCACCGACTTGATCTCCGAGGGGAGGATGTTGCTGATGATGTCCCTCGCCGTCGAGAGCTCACGCTCGAGGCGCTTCCTCTCTTCTTCCAGAGCGGCTAGACGCGCATGTGTGATCTTGACTGCTATGATGTTGGCAAGCGCGGTGAAAGTTCTCAGCTCGTCCTCTCGGTACCACGACGCGGGGTCTCTCGTGTCGGCATAGAGTATTCCGATCACGTTCTCGTTGTCGAAGAGAGGAGCTGCCATCGCGGATCTGATGGCCTGCCGGATGATGCTCTCCGCACCCTCGAAGCGGGGATCCTGCTGAGCGTCTGTGGTCAGGAGCGCCTCACCGTCGTTCAGAACCTTCTGAACCATCGTCTGGCTGAGGACTATTTCGTCGCTCTCGACGCCGTCCTGGAAACGCGACGCCCTGACGACCGGTTCCGGTTCGCCTTCCTCGACCAGAAGCAGCAGCGTTCGATCCGTACTGACAATTCGCCCGACTAGATCCAGTACCTGCTCACAGATCTCCTCAAGCGGTCGGTCTGTGGTCAGAAACCCACCCGCATCCGCGAGAACGCGAAACAGATTGTAGCTCGTGTCCGACCCGACATCGACACCGGTCGCGAATATGTCGCCGATGGAAATGGATGAGCACTCTATGGATGAATCGTCCAGCCGGTATTCGTGCCTCCCGTCAGTGCTCGATTCACCACCGGCGCCCGTTCTCTCCTCACGCTTCGGTCCATCTTCTCGCCCCTCTTCCACCAATAACAGGGCCAAGCCGGCGAACTCGATTTCTGAGCCGTGCGTAAGTTCCACTGTGCCGTTCACTGGGCGCCCATCCACCCTGGTGCCATTCCGGCTGCCCAGATCGGTAAGCGTGATCCTGGATCCTTCGACCGCTATTCTGGCGTGACTGCGCGAGATAGTGCCGTGCTCGAGCTGAACATCGGCCCCCTCGCCGCGACCGACGGACTGCTCGCCTTCTTTGAGCAAATGTCTGAACGGCTTGTCTCCAATGGTGCCAACCAGAACGTACGGCATTTCGACAACTCCTCACTGCGCATACTGAAGCTGGTAGAGACGGTAGTAATACCCTCTCTGCGAGAGAAGGTCATGGTGCGTGCCGACCTCTCGGATCTTGCCGTGGTGCATGACCAGTATCTTGTCGGCGTGCTGGATAGTAGATAGTCGGTGCGCGATGACGATCGATGTTCTGCCTGTCATAAGTCTGACCAGCGCCTCCTGTATGAGATGCTCGGTCTCCGTGTCAATGTTGGACGTGGCCTCATCGAGAATAAGGATCGTGGGATCGAACGCGAGCGCTCTCGCGAACGCAAGTAGCTGGCGCTGCCCGGTCGAAAGAGTCACTCCCCTCTCATGGACTTCTTCATCATAGCCGTCGGGGAGTCTCTCAATGAAGCTGTCCGCATTGACGTGCTGAGCCACCTCACGTAGACAATCATCGTCGATTGCCCGGTTGCCAAGCCGGATGTTCCCCCCGATGTCGCCCGCGAAGAGAAAGACGTCCTGCATGACCAGGCCGATGTGTGAGCGCACGAACGATCGATCCATTCGACGAAGATCGATCCCATCAAGAGTGATCCTTCCCTCCTCAACATCGTAGAATCTCTCGATTAGATTGATGATCGAGGTCTTGCCTGCGCCGGTGGCTCCTACGATGGCTACGGTCTCCCCGGGTTCGACGGTGAAGGAGACATCTCTCAGAACCTGCTCTCCCTCAACGTAGGAGAAGCTGACGTTCTCGAAGCAGATGCGCCCCTCGATAGTGTCCGGTCGGACAGGTTCCTCGGGATCGAGTATCACCTGGTCGTTATCCAGAAGCATGAAGATGCGTTCGGACGACGCCATGGCCTGTTGCATCGTACCGTATTGCTGGGCGAGGTTTCGCAGGGGACGGAAGAACATCCGCACGTACGAAAGGAACGCAATGACGGTTCCGAGCGACAGCGTGTTTCTGATGACGCTTCCACCTCCGTACCAGATCACTAACCCTATGGCGATCGAGCTGGCCAGCTCCATGAGCGGCGTGAACATCGCGAACGCCCGTATCTGCTTCATCGCCGCGAGGAAATTCTCATGGTTGATTCTCGAGAACCGCCTGAGACTCTCCTCCTCGTGAGAGAATATCTGGATAACACGTATCCCCCCGATGCTTTCCTGAAGCATGGCGTTGATCTTCGCCACCTTGACGCGAACCTCGCGGAAGGCGTCCCGTATCGTGACACTGAAGGCCACGGTCGCCCAAGCCATGAAGGGAAGCACCGCCAGGCTCACGAGCGCCAATCTCCAGTTGAGCCTGAAAAGAACGATCACAACTCCCACAAGCACGAAGAGGTCCCGGAGCAACATGGTGACGATGGACGTGAACATCTCGTGGAGAACTTCAACGTCGTTTGTGGCACGTGTCACGAGTCTCCCAACAGGGTTCTTGTCGAAGAACGACAGCGAAAGTCTCATCATGTGTTTGAGCACTTTCATCCGGATGTCGTACATCACCCGCTGAGATGTGAGCTCCATCATGTTGATCTCAACAAGGGTGAACCCGAAGGAGATGGCAAGCATCACCAGGAGGATGAGCGCTATCCGCCCCACACCTCTGAAGTCGTCCTCACGCAGGATGCGGATCTGCTCTGGTGACAGCGATGAGAGAACGTCTCCCCGAAGCGCGACCCGGTCGCCCGCTACGATGAGCTCATCGACCACAAGTCCCACCTCCACAGCCTTGTCGCGCGCAGCGGAGTAGTACGAGTCCACCAGAATAATGCCGAGCTCCGATGCCCTCGCCACCTTTCTCGGGTCGTATCCGGAGAGATCCTTCGTGGTGACGAGATACGCCTTCGCCGGGCGGGCGCCTTCCCACCTTGAGCCGAAATCGTCGATCGCAAGGAGATCGTCCCGATGCTCGGACACGAAGCCGGCCACGAGAGTGGCAGCTTCGCTCCCGGGCCCGCCCCCGCTGACGGCGGAGATCCTACCCTCAACGGGCGCGGAGGCATCATCTGCGAGTAGAATCCGCGTCGTGGCGACAATGTAGTCGTCTATCGCGGACCTTATGAGAAAGGGCATCGCCAGCTCGAAGCTGGCAACGAGTATCAGAATGGCCACAGCCGCAGCCACGGTGCGCCAGTAGGGACGGATGAAGACGATGAGCCGCTTCACCAGCCGCGCATCGTACGGCTTGCCGGTAGTCTCATCGTGGTAGTGGGGCGTCATCTGTTTCTCCGGGTGTCCCTGCGCGCTTTGCCGGCCGCGCTGCGCTGATCCGACCGAGTCCCGCCGGACTAGATGGTCATCTGCTCCATGCTACGATTGGACGTCATTCGATTCGTCCATCTCTTCTTCCAGGAGCTGCCTCTCATAGATATCAGCATAGAGGCCGTCCCCGGCCAACAGTTCCTGGTGTGTACCGCGCTCTATGATGCGGCCGGCATCGAACACAATGATGTTGTCGGCGCCGCTGATAGACGAGATTCTGTGGGATACGATGATGCTCGTTCTTCCCCGGAGCACTGTCGCGAGACCTCTCTGGATCTTTTCCTCGGTCGCCGTATCAACCGACGAGAGGGCGTCGTCCAGGATGATGACCGACGGCAACGCGATGATCGCTCTGGCAATGGCGACCCGCTGCCTCTGCCCTCCGGAAAGAGTGACGCCCCTCTCCCCCACGAGCGTGTCCATGCCGTTGGGGAGCTCCTCGATCTCGCCAAGAATACCTGCGGTCTCCGCCGCCCGCCGCACGACGTCATCAGTGGCATCCGGCGATCCGAACCGGATGTTCTCAGCGACCGTGTCGGAGAAGAGGAACGTATCTTGCGGGACATAGCCGAACGCCCTTCTCACGCTTCTCAGGCTGAGTTCCTTGACGTCATGACCGTCCAGGAGTACCTGCCCCTCCCCGGTCTCGAAGATCCTCAGGAGGAGGTTGCAGACGGTACTCTTTCCGGATCCGGTTCTTCCCAGCACACCCAGGCTGCTCCCCGCGGGAACAGCGAAACTCACATCCGAGAGCGCGGGCGCGGCATCATCCTCGTATTGAAACGTGACACTGCTGAACTCGATCTCACCGCGGACCACGTCAAGATCCAGAGCCCCCTCGGAATCAGCGATCTCGGGAACGGATTCGAGAATCCTGTTGATCCTTCCCATAGAAGCCGAACCGCGCTGCAGTACGTTGACGACCCACCCCATGGCCATCATCGGCCAGGTCAGTATGCCGAGATAGCTCATGAACGCGACAAGATCCCCGGTCGAGATCGTCCCGACCATCACCTGCCGCCCACCAACGAAAAGGACGATCACGACGCTCATGCTCGACATCAGCATCACGAACGGGAAGAACACACCCCAGATCCGAACGAGCTCGACGTTCCGGCGAATGTGACGTCGTCCAAGATCCGACAGCCGTTCCTGCTGATGAGCCTCCTGAACATAGGCCTTCACGACACGGACACCGGCGATGCTCTCGCGCACCCCCTCCATCAAATGGGAAAACGTCTCCTGAACCCGCTCGAAGCGCTGATGGAGAAGCTTCCCGGCCCTGAGGGTGAAGAAGGCAATCATGGGCATCGGAATCAGCGCCAGGAGAGTCAGTTTGACGTTCAATGCAAGCATGAACCCGATTGACGCGACACCAAGAAGGATGGCGTCTGTTGTGGCCACCAGTCCGAACCCGCACGCCATGCGGACGGCGTTCAGATCGTTCGTCGCGTGCGCCATCAGGTCACCGGTCTTCGTGAGAGCGAAGTAGCGGGACGAGAGCTTCAGTAGATGCTCGAAGATCCTGTTTCTGATGTCCTTCTCAATGTGCCGCGATGTCCCGATGATCAGACAGCGCCACACGAAGCGTAGGGCAGCGATCCCGGCCGCGAACGCTGCTATTGTCAGACCGTACCCTGCGAGGGCGCTACCAGTCGCCGTTCCGGTCGTGAGGCCGTCCACTGCCTGTTTGATGATGCGCGGGATAAAAAGCTGGAGGCCGTCAACGACAAGCAGGCTCGCGAGACCTATGACAACGGCCCGGCGGTACTGAGAGAAATACTTTAGGATGCTCCTGAGATTGCCCATGGAAAACATCTCCACAACTGAATACGCGAACGCGGATTTCGGGTCCGCAAGGTTCCGCCAGCATAGCACAGCGTGCGGGGAAACCGCGACACCCGTTGACAGCGCTCTCGCGCGACCGTAAGCTGACGTCTCGAGACACGCACGGACTGATCGGTCAACAGAGAAGATTCATACTGAGAGAGGATGTATCATGAGAAACAGCGTTTGCCTGCTTGCAGCCACACTGGCGTTCGCCATCATCGCCCTGCCCTCAGCAGCCACGATTTTCCGGGTGGATCTTGAAGGCGGCGAAGACTACATAACCATCGGCGAAGCCATAGCCGATACCATTGTCCTCGATGGCGACACGATCCTGGTCGCGCCGGGCATCTACACCGGCGAAAACAACCGCGGTCTCGATTTCGCGGGGAAGAACCTGCTGGTCTCTGCCGTCACGCCCCGAACTGGGGACGTGATCATCGATTGCGAAGGGCTGGATCGCGCATTCTACTTCCACTCGTGAGAGAACCAGACCAGCATCGTCGAAGGCTTCACCATCAGAAACGGATACGCGGGCGGAAACGGTGGTTCGATCTACTGTGCTGCGGGCGCCGGCATTACTATCAAAGACTGCATCTTTGAAAGCAGTGTGGCGAGCACCGGCGGAGCCGTAGCCGCCGCGTCGGCATCTGCCCATATCCTTGGCTGCACGTTCACCGGCTGCACCGCCGCGTACGGCGCCGGCATCAGCGTCGGTTTCGCAGACTCCGTCATAGAGGACTGCGTATTCGAAGGAAACCACGTGACCTTCTCCGGCGGCGCCATCTGGTGCTCGAGCTCGGAATCAACGATCACAGGGTGCACGATCTCGAACTGCTCAGCCGAGATGGTCGGTGGAAGCATCCACTGCCAAGGCGGCAATCCTACGATCGCCTACTGCACGATACACGGGGGTGATGCCTTCAACGGAGGCGGCATCTACTGCCAGATCGCCGATCCGCTCATTACGAACACGATCGTGGCCTATGGACTGCGCGGCAGGGGTGTCTACTGTCTCAGCAGCGAGCCCGAGATCACTCACTGCATTTTCTACGGCAACCTACCGGGCGATGTGCTCTGCGGCAACCACCACGACAATCTGTCGGTTCCTCCCCTCTTCTGCGACTCCGGAGCCCTAGATTTCACTCTCTGTGCCGACTCGCCCGGTCTTCCAGCCAACAACGACTGGGAAGAGCCTATAGGCGCTCACGGTCTGGGCTGCGACGAATGCGGCAGCCCGGTCGAGAGTTCCTCATGGGGCGCGATAAAGGCCATCTACCGGACCGGCCCAAGGTAACGGGTAGGACAGCGGCCGACAGAAGCGAACTGGAGCCGGCGAGGTGGAGTCCCGACTAGCGCGAGCTTGAGCATTGGACTGTTCTGTGATATAGTGACAGTGTGTGGTCTGGCACTGGGCTCACAAGGAGGTACGAATGATGCGTACTGCGATTGTTTCGTTGCTGATCGTGGTGTTGGGTGCCGGCATCACCCTTGCCAACCCAATCCTATCTGAGAACATCTACATCGACTTTGATCCGCCCCACTACGATCACCGAATTGACCCGGAGCCGTATACGCCCTTTGATGCCTACATCATGGTCGAGACCTTCTTCGAGGGGCCGGGATTCGCAGCGATCTCATTTACGCTGGCCCTGACGCCGGGGATGAGTGCTTCCACGAGCCTCGAGATCCTCCTGCCCGGCTATACGGTACTCGGTGAGTATGAGACAGGAATCACACTGACTTCGACGGACTGCGTAACATCCGATATGCAACCGATGGCCATCGCCGTGCTGCACTGTGTATACACGGGCATGCCGGGTGATATCGAGATCGGGTATCATCCCGAGTTCCCGGGCTGGATCGTGCTCTGCGACGACAACCTGGAGGTCTTCTGCATCCTTTCCCACGGCGGCGTGGGCAAACAGCCTCTCGCCGGAGACTGCGGAGGCAATCCGGTAGAGGATGTCTCTTGGGGCGCTATTAAGGCCTTGTACAGATAGACATGGTGAGACGCCGGACCACAATTGACAACCGCCCCATCCATCCGGATGGGGCGGTTGCTTCGTCCAAGAACAGTCAGCCGCGACCTTCCTGAACACCTTTCATGCACAGATACAGGAAACACTCCTATCGTGTCAATAGGAAACTGCCCGCAGGAAGGGACTGCATGGGTACATCGTGACCCGCCCGGCAGGCCTGGCAAACTTGCCCACCGGACGCGACTGCGATCAACGTCATAAGAAGCGGAATCGTCACAGCTACTCGATCAGAGTGATCAAGTAATCCTCATAAGAGATGTGCCTGAGGCCACGCTTCCGACCGAGGATCAGGTTCACCTCAACCTCCCCCGAGTGCCTTGTGAGCAAGCGCATTCCATCCCCATGCGGCCCGAAGGATTTGTCGAGCGTGATCTCCATAACCGGAAAAGGAGGATCGGCCACTTCACCGACGATACGGACCGGACCCTGATCCGCGACGGATATCCATATGGTCCCATCGAAGTGATGCATATCCCGCGAGACGGCCTCTACCTCAATGCGGTAGCACAGAGTCTCTTTCATCTCCTCAGTACCACTGAGTGTCAGTGAGTACTCATCAGTACCAAGCTCCGGACCGGTCAGGCTTTCCAATGTGTACTCACCGGCAGGATAGGAGAGTTCGGAGGAGAGCTCTTCCCTTGTCATTCCTTTACCTGACACATACGTGAGCACGGCGGTAGCCTGCTTACTGACGCCGCTCTTCTGCGGCTCGATCATGATCTGGTTCACACTCAGACTCTCTATGAGTGAGCGTGTGCGCAGAATGCCCGTGTCGTACCGCTCAAGAAGCGCCTCGATCTGCAGCAGCGAGTCAGCCGCAGCAGCCACGGCCGGATGCGGCAGCACGAGACAGGCAACGGTGAGCGCCCCACTGATCCATTCCAATCCTCGTCTTGACAACAGGAACCTCCATGAAATGCGACTGTCGGAACTCTAATGAGTGCTCCCGATCATGTCAAGCCATGCTCCTTCCTTGACGGCCCCGGCGCGCAGGACCATACTCGCACTGAAGCTTCAGGCAACATGCAGCGTCTGATAGGGGAAACGGGATCATACTCCCGTTTCTGTCTCAGTTGGCCTGTTGCTTCCAGCTGGTAGCCGTGCGCAAGAACGCTTTTGAGAAGGATAATACTCCCTCATGTACACACGATCGCTACAAGATCGAACTCATCTCTGTTCTCCACTGCCGTTCTGCCGGTGTGTCTTGCTCGCGGGGCTCCTTCTGGCCGCTCTGTTTCCAGTCACCGCAGCGGCAGGGCGGAACATCGATCTCTCGGAGATCGATGTTCCCGTCCTCTCGGGAGCCGTCCCCGGTGAGCAGTTCGGCTACAGTCTGGCCACCGGCGATCTCTGCGGCAACGGACACGATCTGATTATTGTGGGCGCACCCGGACGCGCCTCAGACGATGGTATTCCAGGCGCCGGCGGCGTCTATATGTTCCCATGTGCGAATCTTGCCGGCGCCGATGAGCCGGCCGATACATCTCCGCCGACCGCAGGAGTAGAGCCCGCTGCCGCACTCAGACCAGCGCTGGTCACGATCGTCGGTACGGTAGGCGGCTCGCGGTTCGGCGCTACCGTCGCGGTCGGAGATTGGGATGGAGACGGTTCCTGTGAGTTGGTGGTTGGCGCACCAGACGACGGCCTTTCCGATGTCATGTTCACCGGAGCGCTCTATCTCTTCGACATTCCAGACAGTTCCGTTCCCCTGTACCTCTCGCCGGCAGACGCCCGTCTTGTGATCAGAGGAACCGACCTCGGAGGCCATCTCGGAAGCTCGCTTCTGACAGCGGACCTGAACGGCGACGGACGGGACGAACTCATCGTATCGGCATTCAGAGCTCCAGGACCTCGAGGAGTGGACTCCGGACTTGTCTATGTGCTTGACGGCGCGGCGCTCAGCGCGACAGCCGGTGAGGTCACAATTGACACACTGACCAGCGTGCGGATAGGCGGTGAAAACAGGGAAGACGGAGTCCGCGGGCTCGCCGCTGCCGACATCAACGGTGATGGTGTGCAGGAACTCCTTGTCGGTGCGTACCTGGCCGATGGACCAGGCCGGAACCGCTTTGATGCCGGCAAGCTCTATGTGGTAGAAATCGCCGGGCTCCTGCCCTCGCACGAGCCCATCGCTTTGGACTCGCTCAGCTCTCTCGGACCCGCAGGCCAGAATGCGACTGCTCCTGCCACAACCGAGATCGTGCTTCCCGACCTCGCCACCGGCGTCATCACGGGCGCCGTCCCCCGAGGCTTCCTGGGACGGTCTATCGCTGTCGGAGATGTTGATCTCGACGGCATCGACGACGTATTCGTATCAGCGTACGGAGCTCAGGGAGAAAGCGACAAGGAGACCGCAGCAGGTGAGGCGTATCTGATCTTCGGGGGTGACGACGCTCTCACAGGAGCGCTCGATCTCATGAGCCTGGAAGCGGACGGCTCGGAGGCAAATGACCGGCCGCGATTCATCGCCCGATCCAGGTGGAATCTCTTTGGCCTCCCCATAATCATGGCGGACATGAACGGGGACGGCCCGCAGGATCTCATCGTCGCGGCCCAGCTCGCCGGGCGCGGTTCCGATCGCGGACGATGCGGTGAGATCTACATCTACTTCGGTAGTCTCAGATCGGTGATGACTGCCAAGGCGGGCAGCGCGGAGCACGCCGATGTAACCATCATCGGAGCATCCGCACTCGATTCGATTGGTGGATCGCTTCTGGCCGCCTACCTGACGGAATCCCGGCGTCCAGCGCTCATCATAGGAGCTCCAGATGCGCTGGTTGAGGGACTCGACGGGAGCGCCGATTCCGACAGTGCCGACCAGAGCGGTGAGCGGAACAGTGCTCGCTGTGGAAAGGTGCTGATTATCTCGTCCGAACTCCTCCTCGACCGCTGATGCCGGCGCAGTCACTTGCGGATCACACATCTACCCTCTGCACCGAAGGCGCGCCCACTACGCTGACTTCACCTTCTTGTCGGCATTGAAAACAGTCCAGTACTGCTCCTCAGCCATCCCGGCTTCGTCTTCGTCGAAACCCACACGTATCATCACCCGCTCTGCGAAGGCATCGGCGTCGCGCTCCTGATTCCGCTTCTCCGCCTTCGCAAGGTAGTAGTGACCCCACTCGTGCGCCACGAGGTGCCAGACCGCCAGCACAGCGGTCTCCGGATCCGTGTCGGTCATGTGGTAGAGATTGTGGATGAAACCGAAGTCGTAGACCGGGATGACGGCTTTGTGCTCGTCGCCGGTCAGGGTAACCTGTCCGCCGGTAGTGTCCCAGTGACGCAGCCTGAGCGAGCGCGATGAATAGCTGTCTCGGATCTTGAGAGCCTTGTAGACCAGTGTTCCGACCTGACTGTGAACCGTCGCCATATACCGGAATCCCGACCGCACCCGCCGGGCCCACTCCACCTCGTTCCTCAGCTTCCGGCTCAACTTCACACCCCCTCAAGGAGAGCGTAGCACATATCGCCTCCCTGAACAGAAAGGAGGGGCAGCGCAGATGCGCCGCCCCTCTTCCTTGTCCACACAGGGAGACTCGGTGTCTCCTCTGAAGAATCTGCAGGACCGGCTACTTCAGTACGACCAGTTTGCCGAAGGCGGTGAGACCGTCGACGTTCAGTCTGGCAAAGTAGACGCCGGATGCAACCCTCTCCCCGTTCTCGTCCATGCCATCCCAGTAGGCCAGCTTGTCGCCTGCCGACATCTGCTCGTTCACGACCGTCCTCACTTCACGCCCGGTGATGTCGTAGATGGTCATCTCAACGGCTCCGCCGCCGTTCTGGATCGAGTAGGAGATCGACGTCCCGGCAGCAAACGGGTTCGGACTCGCGGGCCTCAGTGCAAAGACATGAGCGTCGACATCATCGACACCCGTATCCACCTGCTCTGCACTGAAGAGATAGTCCATGTCGTCGTAGCTAGTACTGGCATTGACAACAATCAGCATGGCGTAGTCAAGCGTGTCCCAAGCCTCGATCGTCGTATCGCCATTGCCCCACGGGTTCAGACTGATCTCGCCGACATAATGCGTCCCACCGGTGCCTATGATATCGTCACGCGTGCAGATATTGGCCGAGTAGTCGAGCATGGCCAGCGATGGACCGTCAAACGAGAGGTGAAGACCGGTCCAACCGTTGGCCGGGTTGGTGAACTTGGTCAGGTTGTAGGCCATGGCATCCGGACGCATAGCGGTGTACGGCCCGACGTCGGCGATCGGATAAAAGCTGAATGTCCTGGAGGTCGCGTTGAGCGGGAAGAACTGCCCCTCCTCGTAGTGACCACCGTCGTACCGTGAGTTCGTAAAGAAATTCCAGATGGCGAACTCGTGAAACTCGTCAGCGAGTGATGTGCCGCGTGCCAGGAGCACATTGTTCATAGCAACGTACTCGCCCGACGTCTCCATCTCCCACCAGTTCTCGACGACGACATTCGGGTCGACGTGCTCGCAGAGGAAGAAATTCCAAACGCTTGTTCCGTACCAGCGCATGCCACCCGAAGGGTTGTAGTCCAGCGACTGATACGGGCTGCTGAAGTAGTAGTTTATGTAGCCTCTGTAGTCGTTGATGTCATCGTACACGTAGTCCTCGGCCCACATCGACGTGCACTCCTTGTACCAGGTCGGCTCGTTGATGTCGTGCGCCGCCTGCAGACCGTGGCAGAACTCATGAGCCACTGTGATCTGGATGCACTCCGTCTGCGTGTGCCCGAATCCGGTGAAATCATGATTAATAACAACATAGCTCGAGGCATCGCTTGACGGACCGCCAGGCTGGTAGTAGCTGCCCGCGCAGTAGCCGAAAAGACCCGTGCCAAGATCCTGGACGTAGATGTCGTAGAGATCGTTGCCGCCGCCACCGTCGGGATCGCTGCCGTCGGGAGGAGGTGGCCGGAAACCGGCATCGTCGACTTGCCGAGTCCACGAGTACTCTGCTGCCGTCATGACGTCGTCACGGAAGGTCGTGTTTGGCCAGCCATAGATCGTGTGCGTTCCCGATGTGTCGTAGTGGATACGGAAGTGCGTGGTCTCGACATATGTCTGGCAGACCGGCCTCGCTCTCAGCTCCCGGATCTCCGCTGCGACCGCTTCCGGAAGCGTGGAAAGAACGCTCTCCAGCTCCTCGATCGTGGGCAGTCCGCACTTCTCTATCACGCCGCCGGCGTACTCATCGGGAACCAGTTCCGGCGCAAAGACAGAGTAGGCCTTCAAAAGATACATCTCGGCACGATCGATCACACCGCGCTCAAAAGCGTCCTCGATCACCTTGCCCGTCGTCGCCTGCTCCACATCGAGCTTGGCAAAACTTGCTGCAGCGAAGATGATCAGGATCGCCAGCGTCAGCACTGTAGTCAACCTGCGCATAGCTCTCCCTCCCTTTGGGGGTGGTCACCCAGTTTCAATGCATGTATATAGCCAAGTATCCATTGTATCACAATATAGGCGATGAAGCAAGAATCCGACATAACTATGGACATTACCCGTCCTTACTTAGATGCGAACAGGGAGAAGAAGTCTCAGTCGATTCCCGATGCTGAGCCCCCAGCCGTCCCCACTGAGCCCGCACAACCACCCTATTCTTGACCCTCGACGATTACGGCACCATAATGGGAATCATGAGATCGTTAAACAGTGGGTCGGTAGTCGCCGGCCTCTGGCGGACCCGTGGAATCCCTCTCTTCTCAGTGATGGGAATCCGTGTGATCGCCGACTACAGCTGGTTTCTCATAGTGGCCCTGATTGTGGGCAGCCTGAGTCTGGGCTGGTTCCCGAGCGTCCTCCCGAACCGCACTATGATCCAGTACGTTTCACTGGGCCTCATCACGGCTTTTTTCTTCTTCGCTTCCGTCCTCGCGCATGAGCTCTCTCACAGCGTTGTCTCCATCCGCAACGGCATTCCGGTCAGAAAGATCACTCTCTTCCTGTTCGGAGGCGTTGCCGAGATAAGGAGCGAGCCGCTAGAGCCGGGAACTGAACTCAGAATTGCAATTGCGGGACCGATCATGAGCGCCTTTCTGGCGGCGACATTCTGGAGCGTCGTCGTCATACTCAGCATCAGGAGCGGACGACCTGCTGCGCAATTCTCGTTTCTGTACCTTGCCGTAGCCAACACGTTCCTGCTTCTCTTCAATCTCTTGCCCGGGCTCCCACTCGACGGTGGGCGCATCCTTCGCGCCATCGTCTGGCGCGCTTCCGGGAACAAGCGTCGCGCAACCTATGTGGCAAGCATGGCAGGCAAGGCGCTCGCTACCATCATGATCGCGGTTGGACTTCTGCTCATTCTTGCCGCCCGCCAGATCATCAGCGGACTGTGGCTCATCATGATCGCGATGTTCCTCAGACAAGCCGCGGATGCGAGCTACCGCCATGCAACCACGAATCGGGCCATGCGCGACCTCAGAGTACGTGACGTCATGACGCGCGATGTCGTCACCGTCACGGTGGATGTAACGCTCACAGATCTGTTCGAGCGCTACTTTCTCATCCATCACTTCATCTACTACCCGGTGACTAGCAAGGGGAAGCTGGTGGGACAAGTCAGCATAAGGAATATCGCGCAAGTCGATAGAGATGCATGGATGAATACGAAGGTCGGGGCGATAGCGACTCAGCTCGCGCGTGAGAGTCTTCTTTCGCCGAGCGACACGATCGCTCACGCAGTCAGCAGGATGTCCCGAGGCGGACCCGGACGGCTGCTCGTCATTCAGGATGGAGAACTGGTTGGCATAGTAACGCGAGGAGACATCATGAACGGCCTGCAGATGCGGGCCGCTCTGGGAAGGTAGTGCAACAGAGTCGGCTGATTTTCCACCGTAGAACTGAGAGGGCGCGACCATCGTGGTCACGCCCTCTCAGTTACACAAGCTGCTGTGTCTGCACGGCTCTGCTGCCCCCACCCTACCCCTCTACCGCTTCCTTACATGCCATACCCTTAAGAATGAACTCCGACAGATCCGGTGCTTTCTCGCTAAGCGGATACGCGCAGTCGGCGGCCACCCACTCGAGCACCACGTTCTGATAGGCCCCGAACACCATGATCCCTGTGGAGACCGGGTCGCACTCCCGGAAATCCCCTGCTGAGATTCCGTCCTTGATCACGCCTTCGATGATGTCCTTGTACGCTCGGCTGCTCTTCTTCGCAACGGTCTTGATCATCTCTGGGCTCTGCCTGAGCTGTGAGAGGAATATCCTCGCGCTGGACGGGTTGCTCTCCATCAGCTCCAGGCCGCGTGTGAGCAGACGGCGCATCCTTGCTTCTGACCCGCTTACAGCCTCCACTCCCTGCTTGAGGCGTTCCATATGAGAACCCAGGAACTCCTCAAAGACCGCCACGATCAGCATTTCCTTGCTCTTGAAGTAGATGTAGATGGTCCCCGCAGCGACGCCCGCCGCATCTGCGATCTCAGACGTCGTCGTCTGGTGGTAGCCCTTTTCGCCGAAGAATCCGGCGGCGGCATTGATGATCCGTTCTCTCTTATTTCCTACGCGCTTCCTTGCCATCACTCGACCTCCGCTTATCCTGGGCACGATCTACAATTATACAAATCCAGAACTGACTGATTCCCGGTTCACTCATCGTGAATGCTCTTCAACAACAGGATAGGCGAGAACACCCTTGAGGACAAGCACGTTCTGGATCGCAATGAGTGACGGTCATTATTCAGGGAAAATCCTGATCAATGACCGTCAGAATGGGCGGGGTGGGCCGGCCAGGGGCAGCAGCGCGGCGAGCCAAAGGAGAGGAATCGCCGTCCAGGCTAGTGCTTCCCACTGGTCAGACCCTTAACCCCGCCACCATTCCTGGGTCTTCCCCTCAACTCAGGCTTGACGATATCGCCGAAGTCATGAACAAGGGGAACCCCAAGCACGTAGCTGATGATGCGCGGCATCACATGACCGCTCGTCCAGTTATTGTAGAAACTGTGTTCCAGTGGCTGGGTACTCACTATGACCCACCCACCTCTGTAGTTGTACTCTACCAATGTCGGATGCCCAGCGTCGTCAATGGTGTACACTGTCGCACCGTCGGGGAGATTGCTGATGCCCTCGTGGCTTGCGTACTGCCCGTAGAGCTCCTCTGGAAGCCCTTCAACGATGGGAGCGCCGGGGAGACTGACATAGTTGTACCAGGTCTCATATTCGGTGAGCTCTATCGCGCCCGGCAGGACGATACCGGCATCCATAATGGACCCACCGTTCCATCCGAGATCGCACGCTTCCCAGAAGATGGTGCCGCCACCCGACACGAACTGGAGGAAGCGGACCTGGTTGTCGGCATACTCATCATAGAACGCTTGCGGCTGGTCGTTCTGGATGATGACAAGATCCTCTCCCGGCGTGAGTGTGAGACTCGCCATATCGGAAGAGCCGAGGATCTCGTATTCATTCGCACCCGCGCCCTCGGTGAACTCCATGATCTCAAGCATCTGATCGAGCACCGCGGGCACTTCAGAACCCCAGGGAACCGCATCTCTGAAGATGATAATGTGAACTGCGTTCTCCTGGCTCCCACCGACGTTAACCGTATGGACAACCGTATCGTTGAGATCAAGGGGATCCTTCACCTGCATCACCACACTCTGCGCCCCTGCCTCCTCGAAGACGTGCTGCACCACCTTCTGAGTGCTCCAGTCGGTGTCCCACTCGCCGTCGTTGTCCCAGTCCCAGCGCACCTCAAGATCTACGGTCGCATCGTCCGGATCGGTTGACGCCAGAGCGCTGAACGAGAAGGTCGATCCCGGCGTGGCGAACGGCGGACTCACCTCAAACACGGCCGTCGGGGGAGAGTGTGAATCTATGTAGCTCATCACGCCGTCCAGCTGAGTGATCCTCCGCTGCTGCTGGGGCGACTGCGCTACCATGCGTGAGAAGAGCGGCACGCGCGTTTCTCCTGCCGCGATCACCTCTGTCGAGAACACCATGCCAGAGATGAGCCGGCTGATCGTCTCTACATACTCTGCGCAGTCGGCGTTGGCGCCCTCCCAGAACCAGGACGCGACCGCATCGCTGTCCTGGGACACAATCTCAAGAAGCGTCCCGATGAAACCGTATACATCGCGTGCGGCCGCCCTGTTTCCCAGTCCATTGTCCCACCCGGAGAAATCGAAGTCCGCCGGGCCGTGGTCGACCACCACGCCTGAGCCTACTGCGACTACTTCGGCAATCGCCCGGCATGTGTTCATCCTTGTTGCCAGCCCCTTTGCCGTCTGTTGATCGAAGGACTTGAAACTCGCCCAGATCAGCTTGACATCGTATGTGCCGTCACCCAGATCGGGATAGCTTCGCGTCACGCTTGTGACATCAACTGCGGGCGGCCAACCCGCCAATATCCGCACCTTCTCTCTCGCCGAATCGATGAGAACCAGGAGCGAATCCGTACTCCCGACGGTCTTGAAGATCGACGCGTAGTAGATGGGATCCCGGTTCACCCATACAACACTGTCGCCGACCACATCCTCCAGCCATGGATCCGACAACGGAAGAGGATTGATCGTTCCGTCGTCGAGCGCGTCCACTGCAATCTCGCATGCCGCCTGCATGATCTCCGGCACCAGTTCGCTCGTCAGTGACCCCCCTGACGAACTCGCCAGAACAGTTTCTATCGAAGTGACGAGTCGACCCCAGTCGCTTTTGTCCACAACGACTCCAACCAGCGACGCGCGGTCGCCTGCTGAGAACAGAACAGTGAATGGGTTAAGCATCGCGAGCGCAGTGGCGGTAGATGATGCATCAACTGTGACCACATCGTCGGCCGGCCCCACATAGGCGAGCACGACCGGCGTTCCACCTGTATCCGTCACAACAAGAACCTGGTAGGAATCGGTATCGGGAACACGAACGGTGAAGCTTCCATCCGATGACACAGCCGCGCCCTCGGCAAATGACAAGACACCGAGATCCCCGAGATCCACTCGTGACCCTTCCGGCAATTCGACCGTTCCACTCACAGACCGGGTCGGTATGACCCCGTCGTCCTGAGGGTCGGACGGACCGACTGTGCTTGAGCATGAGGCAAGCACGAGCGCGAACCCGAGAACAGCTGCGGTCAATACTTTAGCTCTCTTCATTGCATACCCCCTCACACCTGCGCATACCTGAAAGAGCCCCCATGGGGACTTACACAGATAATTCGTTGCAAGGGGTGTTCCAGAAAAACCGGCTCTCCCCATCAGGGAAGAGCCGGTCACAGAATACGTAAGTTGTTGTCTGTCGCTATCTAAGGACCACAACTTTACCGCGGCGGACACTGTCTCCCGCCACCAGTTTCATGAAGTAAAGGCCGTTTCCTACCCGGCAGCCGTGCTCATCGCGGCCGTCCCAAGTAACATCGACTGCGCCCGGGTCCATCTCAGCGTCCACGAGCCTTCTCACCAGACGACCGTCAACGCTGTAGATGGCGAAGTTCACATCCACGCGAGTTGGAAGTTCGAACGACAGCGACGCCAGCTTGTCGAACGGATTCGGGCGACACGGGTGGAGAACCAACACGGCAACTGTTGGGTTCTCAATCCCCGTGTCCTCGACGATGAACGATGCCGTCCCCATGAGCGGGCTGCGCTCCGTGCCGTCGTCGGCATAGGTGCGCCAGTAGTATGTGCCATTGCCCAACGACGATGAAATGGTCCATGATGTCGTGCCGGAACCCTCGGTCACGCCGCTGCCGGAAACTACGAGGCTCGTGCAGAGCGCGTCATCGTATACCAGGAAACCGTACGTCAGTACGTCGCCGGGGTCAGGATCGGAGGAGTTGACGACAGTGAGGTCCGGTGTGGAGCTGCTCACTGTCCCGCCGTCCGGAGGATCGGATAGCGCCGGAACCGACGGTTTCGCGTTCCCGATCGGAGGACCGCTTATCGTCACGTCATCGATGTACCATCCATCCTCTTGCACGTACGTGTCGGACGTGAATCGGAACCTCAGCGAAAACTCCGCCGTTCCAACGAAGTCGTTCATAGACAGTTCAACCTCTTCCCATCCATAGTTGTTCCCATGGTACTTCGGTCCAATCTGGTACCACGTTCCGCCGCCGTCCGTCGAGGCCTCAACATAGCAGTAGTCGTAGTCCTCTTCGGTGTCGATCCTGTGCCAGAACGATAGATCTGCTGCGGTCGCCGATGAAAAATCGATCGGGGTTGAAAGCTCGATCCATGTGTTCCGGTAATTGCCGTAGTCACCGGATGGGCTGTCAGTATAGGAGGTCGAAGGAGAATGCGACTGTGTAGTTGTGAGCCCCCAGTAGCCGTCGTTCTCAACCCAGTTCCCAGTCCCACTCTCCATGTCGTCGAAGAAGACCACAGTCGGTTCTCCGACCATCCAGGATAGCGACTCTTCCATGTAGAGCTCGTCGCCCGTCATCTCGAGCGTGAGGATGAGCCCGTGTCCATCGGGCGTGGCTGGATCGACGGTGAAGGAGAACGGGTCGCCTGAGTTGGACACCGTGGAGCCCGCCGGGATAGCACCGAGTGTGGTACTTGCATCGTGGAGCTGAACGTACGGATCGTCCGTCGTGATGACCACAGTTACGCCTGTAGCGCCGATCATGATGCCCTGGTTCTCAATCGCAACGACGAGATCGAGAGTCTCACCGGCGTCCGGTTCCTGGTCGCCGTTGCCGCCGGCGAACGTCGTTCCGTCTGCTGCGAGATAGCTCCCCGCGATCCGACAGACATACTGCTGCGGCCAGAGGTTCTCGGCGTTCAGGCTCGGGATCTCACTCTCAGCAGGCCAGAATCCTGTTCCGGAAACCTCGACGCAGAGAGACCAGATACCCTCAACACCGTATGCCCAGTCGGGCGTCGTCCCGCTGCAGTTGTACAGAATCTCGCCCGCCTGCCCCACTTGGTAGCCATTGTACTGCGCCATGCTGTTGGCAATCACGCGGAACATCGCGTCGTCAGGCGTATGGTCATTCGTATAGCCCCACGGCAGGAGTACCATGCCCGCGACCGAATGGAACGTGATGTTGGTGACGAATTCCCGCGCTGCAACGAAGTTCGTGTACGCCTGGATGCAAGGCTCGGAGTGAGGCGCCGTGCCACGATAGGTCTCGCTGCACGGATCGCTGGAGCTTCCGACTCCTCCCCACTCGTAGTCGTAGTTGCGGTTTGGATCCACTCCG
>JAUVLP010000167.1 GCA_030600655.1 Candidatus Eiseniibacteriota bacterium | reverse complement strand
AACGATCGAGAGAGCCAGGAGAGGGGCGAGGTATGCGAGCGGGTAGTGGACGAAGTACGAGAGGAATTGGATCGTCCTCAGCTGCCCCGATACCTGCTCAAGGAAGTGTCTGAGTGCTATGATGGCGGCCAGAATGAGAATCCACCGCCCGATCGAGATGGGTGTCTTCTCGATAGTGTCTATGAGTCCGGTAACCCTCTCTCTGAGCCGTGCGGCCATGTGCTAGTCAACCTCCCTGTCTGCCTGCGCGATAAGTAGCATCCTTCTCAAAGCCTAAGCCGCAACAGATGGCGCTGTCAAGATGCGTTGAGGGCGAGCAGTAGATCGAGTCCCGAGTCTCACATCAGCTGCGCACAGCCCGAAAAGCTTGACCTCACGTGATGCTCGCTCTACAATCCATATATATGCTCGGCTGGCTTGGGGAGAGAGGATCACAGGGAGCGAAGGCCATGGACGAACACCTTGACGAACACGAGCTGATGGAACTCCTGGCGGACGAGGAGGACAAACTAGCTCAGTTGAGAGAGCTGGTGGACAGTGCCTGCGAGGAGATCATGGGGGGGAGGCTGGATCGTCAGGAGGCCACTGTTCTCGCGCAGCGTGTCCGTCGTCAAGCCCAGGAGATTATTCCTGACTTGATGGACAAATTCGATCTTATCTACCAGAGCAGATTCGAGCGCCTCATTTCCCAGTATGTTGATATTCGCAAGGGCGAGGTGGCGGGCTAGCGTCCGGCCGGGAGCCGGGTTCACCTGTCATCTGCGGGAGCTGCGGTGCTTTCTGTGATCACGGGGTCACCGACCGGCCCGACAGTGCTGGGCCGGTGTATCTGATAGGGGAGTGGATGGATATCTCAGTGCTGGCGAGCGGCAGCTCGGGCAACTCGCTGGTTGTGTCGTCCGGTTCAGATGCGCTTCTGGTGGATGCCGGCTTGTCCGCCAGGCGTCTTCAGAGTGCTCTGGATGAAGTAGGTATGAACGCCGAACACCTGTCCGGCATCCTGGTGACTCATGAGCACTCCGATCACGTCAGCGGGTTGGGGCCGGTCGCAAGGCGCTTTGGGTTGCCGGTCTTCGCCACACTTCGCACACACGAGGCACTGAAGAGTCGCATTGGTAATGGTATCGATGCGGTCGAGATCGAGTCCGGAACGTCGCACAGAGTGGGCAGCCTCACTGCTTCAGCGTTCAGCGTGAGTCACGATTGCGTTGACCCTGTGGGATATACGATCTCTGATGGAAATCACCGTGTGGCCATCGCGACTGATCTCGGAATCGTGGGCAGGAGTGTCCGTCACCATCTGTCTGAAGCAGACTGTGTGGTTCTGGAGTTCAACCACGATGAACGGATGCTGCTGGACGGCAGCTATCCTTGGGCTCTCAAACAGCGCATCATGGCCAACACAGGCCATCTCTCGAATGCGGCTGCGGCAAGAGAGCTGGCAGCGCTGGCTCGCGGGCCACTCTCAGTGCTGATACTCGCTCACCTTTCCCATGATAACAATACTCCCAGACTTGCATTTGAGACAGCCGTGGGTGTTCTTGAGAAGGCAGGCAGATCCGATATCCACGTGCTCCTCGCAGGCAAGGGAGAGGCACTCGGTCCAGTCAACCTGGGCAACGGAACGTACGGGCGCGATCGGCGCGGTAGCGCAGGGCGGGTTCGCTCGAAGGAGATGACGACCACATGCACAGAATAACGATCATCGGGACGGGCTACGTCGGACTCGTTGGAGGAGCCGGGTTGGCGGATCTGGGCAACCGCGTCACCTGCGTGGACCAGGTCGATGAGAAGATACGACGGCTTCAAGCCGGTGAGATCCCATTCTACGAGCCCGGGCTTTCTGACGTCGTCCTGAGGAATGTGAAGGAAGGTCGACTCAGCTTCACAACGGATCTGGCTACCGCGATCAGAGAGAACGACGTCATTTTCTGTGCCGTCGGTACGCCCGAGGGGGAGGATGGTGCGGTCGATCTCTCACAGGTCGATGTGGTCGCCCGCGACATCGGACGTAACATGGACGGCTACCGGGTTGTCGTGCAGAAAAGCACCGTTCCTGTTGGTACGGCGCGTCGCGTACGCAGGATCATCGAGGAGAACCAGAGCGAGCCGCACGAATTCGACGTGGTTTCGAACCCTGAGTTCCTCCGGGAGGGAGCAGCGGTCGGCGACTTCATGCGTCCGGACAGAGTGGTGGTCGGGGCGGACAGCGAGAGAGCGAGGCAGATTCTGAGAAGTATATATGCGCCGCTCTATCTGATCAGGACGCCTATCGTCGAGACGACACCGGAGAGTGCCGAACTCATCAAGTACGCATCGAATGCCTTTCTGGCAACGAAGATATCGTTCATCAACGAGATCGCGAATCTCTGTGAAGTCGTGGGCGCCGATGTACAGACCGTGGCATACGCGATGGGATTGGACAAGCGGATCGGCCCGAAATTCCTTCACGCCGGAGCCGGGTACGGCGGCTCCTGTTTTCCAAAGGACACGAAGGCCCTGACGAAGATCGCTGCTGCGGCCGGCGTGGAGTGTCGCATTGTGAATGCGACGGTCGAAGTCAACAAACTTCAGAAAGAGCGGATGGTTGATAAGGTCCTGGCAGCGGCCGGAGGTGACGTGTCGGGCAAGACCGTGGCGCTCCTGGGGCTGTCATTCAAACCGAACACCGACGACATGCGCTATGCTGCGTCGATAGTTCTCGCGGAGGGGCTCAAGGCGAGAGGTGCAACGGTTCGTGGCTACGACCCTGTCGCCATGGATAACGCTCGGGCCATCATGCCGTTCGTTGAGTTTGCATCAGATGCTTATGACGCTGCCACGGGTGCACACTTGGTCGTACTTGTGACTGAGTGGAACGAATTCAGGCAGCTCGATACTGATCGGCTGCGCGAGGTGATGGTTGATAGTGTGATAGTTGATTGCAGAAACATCTACGACCCCGAGACTTTCGAGAGTGCAGCCTTCAGCTACGTCGGGGTTGGCCGCGGCAAGCGTGCGCAGCAGTGATTCCGAGGAGGAGAAGATGGCAGGAACCACCCTACCCAGGGGAATCAAGGCGAAGCGACTGATTGACGGTGTCAGTGTCAAGGAGCTGAGGCTCATCCCGGATGAGCGCGGCTACCTGATGGAGATGCTTCGTTCAGACGACGAGATCTTCCAGGAATTCGGACAGGTCTACCTGTCTGTGGCCTACCCCGGTGTGGTGAAAGGGTGGCACTACCACAAGGAGCAGACGGATTTCTTCACGATCGTGAAGGGGATGATGAAAGTCGTGCTCTACGATGACCGCCCGGACTCGCCAACTCGCGGTGAGATCAATGAGTTCTTCATGGGCGAGCTCAACCCCATGCTTATAACGATTCCGCCAGGCGTGTTGCACGGAATGAAGGCTATCGGTGACGCACCCGGCTTCCTGGTGAACTGCCCGACCAGGGTTTACAGCTACGATGAACCGGATGAGTTCCGTGTCGACCCACACGACGGGACCGTTCCGTACGACTGGGGTCTCGAGGAGGGCTGAGTCGCATTGTCGAAACGGTCAAACCGGGTACAAGGTGACCCACCTTTGCGTCTCTGAAGGTGCGATCGAGGTCGCACGGTAGCAGCATGAAGAGTCTTGGGTCAAGAGTGGGATCGCGTTGGTGGAGGATCTGGAGCGGGGAACGATCACCTCTGG
>JAUVLP010000183.1 GCA_030600655.1 Candidatus Eiseniibacteriota bacterium | reverse complement strand
GCTCGATCTCGTCTTGATCCAAGAGGATCGGGCGATCATCAGGAACCTCTCTACTCGACCTCGAAGTCCGGTGGCATCGTACCAGAGGAGCTCGGCGTCAATTATGTCCTTCAGTACGTCAATGGGCTCGTGCTTCGCCCTTGCACGCTGCAATCGGGCTGCATCCAAGAACATCGAGACATCAGTTGGACGCGCGCAGTCCATCACCACGGCGAACCGCCTGAACGCGAACCCAACAAGATCTTGTACTCGAGCGCAGACCTGAAGTGAGTGATACCTGTGCATCTCTCTGCCCCTCAAAGAGGTCGTACATACGATGTTGAGCTGCGCCCGACCGTCATCAGTCCGGCTTGGGAAGAGACGATCCACAGTGAAGGCTGAGTGACTGGCACGCCCCTTGAGCGCCAAAAGAAGCAATCCCAACGGAAGCTCCTGCCGCGACTTCGTGCTCGGCTCTGGCAGATTCCGCAATACGAACAGGCACAGTGCAATTGAGAGAGCATTGCAGCCCCGGCGGAGCCTGTCGAACAAGTCCATGAACTCCCCCGGAGAGTACTCGGCTGTCCGCTTCTTGTCCTTGAACCGTACAGACCCGGGGGTGAATGTGACGCTGCCGTGTGAAACAGCGTTCCTCACCGCCGAGTCGAAGCCGGAGACCAAGTCTGGGAAACCGTTCTTCGCCAGGTAATCCATGCGGTTCGCAAGTGCCATGCTCAGATAGTCCTTGCCAGCGCGCTTCCCCATGACCCCCAGCAACACGTTGGCGAGGTGGTTCAACACGTGCTCCACCAACCGCTGGTACTCTGGATTCCAGACAACATCGAAGTCAGCAAAGTCACTAGGGCCGCCAAAAGGCTCAATCCTCTCTCGCCGAGAAGACGGGCTTGGCCCGACCAACGAGTGCATCGCATGAGTTACCTCTGCCGACTGCGCTGCCAACACTCCGAAGGTGATTCCCGGGTCTGCCTCTAGCACCGACAGACACTGGTCAACCTGCGTGGGATCGAAGTACTTCAGCGGCCTCTGGGTTGCGAAGGGGGCTAGGGCATACCCCCAATCATCAAGTACTCCCGAAGGCAACCACGTGCTGAAGGCCGCACGAACGCTGAATTCCTTTGCTGGGAGTTCGATGTCGATTGCGGGATGTGATCGCAGCAGATTGTCAACTGTCACCGCATGACCTCTCGAGTAAACTTCCCTTCCCTATACTGCAGGACGCCTAACAACCGCGCATCAGCTGCGAGCGTTAAGGCTGGCGCGATGGGTGGCAGCGCGGGCGCCAGCCCGCGGTGCAGCCAGCGTGACAGACAAGCTCGTCGGCTGCATGTGATTGAATGGACTCCTCCCGCGGCTAGAGGCATCATGGTGCCAAGCCACGTCCGGCATCTGTGTGCCACCAGGAAGGAGGAGTCCAATGACCGACCATACCACCTACGCCGTCGATCTGGCCAAGTCCGTTTTCGAGATCGCCGTCTCCAACCACCCTGGACACGTAAGGGAACGACACAGGCTATCCCGTGAACGCTTCCTCACCTTCTTCGCCCAGCAGGAGCCAGGTACTGTGCTCCTAGAAGCCTGCGGATCCGCCCACCACTGGGCGCGTTCCATGCAGAGACTCGGTCACGACGTCGTCCTCTTGCCGCCTCATCGCGTCAGACCGTACGTAACCGGCAACAAGACCGATCGCTCCGACGCCAAGGCTCTCCTGGAGGCGGCGCGCAACCAGGACATCCAACCCGTGCCGATCAAGAGCATCGACCAGCAGTCCCTCACTGCCCTGCACCGACTCCGATCTGCATGGATCGCCGCGCGTACAGCTCGCATCAACACCGTAAGAGGTCTGCTCCGAGAGTTCGGTGTCTTCATCCCACTCGGAGCGAAGCGTGTCAGGCCGACCCTTCTGGAACTCCTCGAGGATCCTGACTCTCCACTCCCGCACGCTCTCAGACCTGCTCTGGCAGATTGCGCCGACGAGATCGCCCAGTTCGAGCTTCACCTCGCCAACCTTGAGGCACAGCTCAACACCCTCGCTCGGTCCATCCCCGATATCCAACTACTGAGGACCATCCCCGGCGTAGGACCTATCACCGCCACCGCTCTCATAGCCTTCGTCGGAAGCGTCCAGCGCTTCCCGTCAGGACGGCACTTCGCCTCATACCTAGGACTCACACCGAGGGAACACTCGTCCGGTCTTGCCCGACGCCTCGGCGCCATCAGCAAGCGAGGTGATACCTACATCAGGATGCTACTCGTCCACGGTGCTCGATCCGTCCTCTGGAGCGCCAAGAGAAAGGCCGACCCTCACCCGATCCAGCTCTGGGCACTCGAGATCGAGCGAACCAGAGGACACAATAAGGCCGCAGTAGCGCTGGCCAACAAGCTCGCCCGCATCATCTGGGCCGTCTGGAAGAACCAGCGTCCATACGAAAGGAGGAACACCTCCCTGATACCACCCGATGCAATCCCCACCACGAACTGCTGAGACGACACTGTGTTGATGGCGTTCCGGTCTGACCGGCGCGGGGATGAACCGATAGCTGGCTTGGCCCTCGAGGCCGTGCAGTGCGATTGGTTCCCCGCGCGCGACTTCCATCATGGCCCGGAGACCTCACACGTCTCCCAAGATGAGGCCGAAGATACGAATGCAGTCAGATCACGTCACAACATCTGTCACTCCGCACTTGCGGAAGGAGTCCAGATACGCTAGCTAGACGGCCGTCCGCCTAGCTGAACCAAACCTCGTCAATCAATGCCGCCAGTTCACCCTCGAGTGCATCACGCTTATCTTGGCTGATGAGCCCAAGGAACCGATGAAGCGTTGTGTCGTCAACTGGGATGATCAAACCCCTGTCGTCCTTGAACGTATCGCGGCATCGCTTGATGAACCGGTCCCGATCTTCGAACACGCGACAACACAGGACTCCAAACTTGCCGCGGTTGGTGGAGAATCGGCCAGCCAGCTGATCGATCTCAGGATTGGCAACCTCGGTGATGTAGTTCTTACACTCGAAGGCGACAAAAGCACAGGGAAGATCGCGCGAGGCGTGGAGCCTCCAGAAGACGCCAGCCTGTGCCCCATTGTCCATCACGATGTCGATTCGCTTGCGCCCCTCGTGAATCTCCCGCTCCTTGCGAGGGT
>JAUVLP010000042.1 GCA_030600655.1 Candidatus Eiseniibacteriota bacterium | reverse complement strand
TGACCACTGGAGACCTGTCCTGCACAATATGTGTTGCAGTCCCCTTGATTCTCGAACGTCCGGACTCGCATCGGGCATCCCCTTGAGCAAACCGGGGATCGGAAAAGGCATCACGCACATGGAGTCAATCGCACGATCGGTCGTTCTATTGCCTGGCGCGCACGATGGCGGCACCGTATGTTATCCTGTCGAGAGGTGTTGGGCGCTTCCGGGTGTTCCGTGTCTGCGTCAGTGCTTGGTTTTGCCCGGATGTTCGCTCATGCAGTCTGGGACGATTGTCGAAATGCTCTTGTGATTCTACTGCGGTCGTGGATCTACTCCCACGGCCGCTTTTGGATTCTCTGGAGGTACGTCGATAGGAAGATGGGCGAAATTTCAGGTGCCAGGAATGTGTCAGCCGCAGCCCAACCTTACCTTGGCGACCGTACCTCCGGAGACGTATTTCAGCGAGTAAGCACAGACTCGTTCGTGGCGCGGACCTCCAGGGGTCCGCGTTACGACGTCCGGTGCCATGTTCGCCGATGGTGTCGGCACGGGATTCCGATTGCACGTCGCAGTCGGTCTGGCTATTCTTACCTTGGACTCAAGAAGGAACGTGGTGAGCACATTCTGACAGATGACTGAGTGGCGTTGAGTGATGCCTGTTGTGTCCATGGAGGTTCCTGATGATCGAGTATCTGAACGAAGACGAGATCTACCGTGTTGGCATAGCCATCGAAGAGGCTGGGTTCGATTTCTATACGAAGATGGCTGAGAAGGCCGATGACCCTGCTACAAAGCGCATTTTCAGAAGGCTCGCTCGTGATGAGAAGCAGCATCTGGCGTTTTTCGAGACTCTTGAACTGAAGACCACGGGGGGAATGGGCAAGCAGACCGTCGAGCAGGATGCGGATGCATCTGCCTATGTCAGCTCGCTTGTGGATGGTGGAATTTTCAGGGGCATCGCAGAGATGGCAAGGCTTACCAGGAGGAAGTATAATCCTCAGGCCGCGCTCGAACTCGCTCTGGCAGTTGAGAAAGACGCCGTTTTGTATTACACCGAGGCCCATCGGGTGAACCGGAAGAGCGGGGCAAAGAAGGCACTACAGCGCCTGATCGACGAAGAGAAGGGCCATGTCGTTCAGATCACAAAGCGTTTGAACAAGGTTATCGAAGACAAGAAGAAAGCGGGGAAGAAGTAACTGGGTGCTCGAGTCAAGAAGTCCCCGAGTACCGGCGCAACCCCCGGGTTGCTGTTGCGCGGCGTGATCTGCTGACGACCAAGTACGGACTGGAGGAACGCGATGAAGTACAAGTGTCTCATCTGTGGGTACATCTACGATCCGGATCACGGTGATCCGGACAACGGCATTGAGGTTGGAACGGCATTCGAAGCGCTTCCAGACGACTGGGTCTGTCCAGTCTGTGGCGCGAACAAGGATCAGTTCGAAGAGGAGTAGCAGCCGGGACCTTCCGATGATACGCGCCCTCCAGCCAATGCGGCTCGGGGGCGCGTCTGTTTTGACGTTGCTGTTCCGCCGCACTGTTCGGTAGAATCCGTAGAGCGCACTGTCCGATCGGCACAAAGTCAGGAGGGTACATAATGCTATCGTCATGTACAGCGAGGGGCGCGGTCTTCCTTGTCATTGCAGCGGCTGTCTTGTTCGTGCCGGTCCCAGCAGGCTCGGCCGGAGCTCGCCATGATTCAGCGCAGGAGAGCCTGCTCAGGAAGGTCCGGTTCACCTTCGCACCGCAAGAAACCTACCGGCAGGTTTTCCTTGCCGGGACGTTCAATGAGTGGAGTACGGATGTTACCCCCATGCAATCCGTAGATGGTCGCTTCCAGGTGGTTCTTCCGCTTCCCGCCGGGGAGTACCAGTACAAATTTGTTGCGGACGGCGAGTGGATAACCGATATGACAGCGAAGGGCTTTCACCCGGACGGGTTCGGTGGGGAGAACTCGGTCCTCATCGTCGACGGCGCGTTTGAGCCGGTGATCCTCATTCGCGGAGACGGTCGGGTGCTGACCGAGGGGCTCGAACACGGCACAGATGCATGGAGCCGATCACTTCATGCCGATGGTACGGTCACACTTAGACTGAAGACCTGGGCGCGGGACGTTGAGCGCGTCTCCGTCTGGCTTGTCTCCGGAGTCTCCTCCGGCCTCCGGATGGAGCGAACCGGCAGCGACGAACGGCACGACTACTACGCGCGCAGGCTTGAGATCGATGAGTGCATCGAGTATCGGTTCGCGCTGGTCGACGGGGAGACTGTGGTCTGGATCGGACCGGACGGGGTCAGTGAGGCCGGTTCGGAAGAAAAGGCCGGGCTATACGAGTTCGTGGTCGACAAGAACGTTGTCTTCGAGACGCCCGACTGGGTCAAGGAAGCGGTCTTCTACCAGATCTTCCCCGAACGGTTCGCAAACGGGAACCCGGACAACGATCCGGATTTCTCCGAGGCGTACTACGAAGGACTCACGCATTTACCGGAATCGGAGAAGACGGACAGTGAGTATTTCCATCTCGTCGATGACTGGTATGATGTCGGGGGGCTCTCTGCGAGTCCGTACCGAACAGATGGCAAGCCGGACTGGTATTCGTTCTACGGCGGCGACATAGCAGGCGTGAGAGACAATCTTGACTACCTCGTAGACCTCGGCGTGACGGCCATCTACTTCAATCCGATATTCGAGTCCAAGAGCAGCCACAAGTATGACGCCGCCACCTACACGGGCGTAGATCCGCATCTTGGCTCCAACGAGGAGTTCGGCGATTTCGTAGACGCGTGTCATTCACAAGGGATTCGCGTCGTGCTGGATCTGGCGATCAACCACACGGGGGAGACGCACTGGGCTTTCGTGGATACTCGTGAGAAGGGTGACGCGTCGGATTACTGGGAGTGGTACGAGTGGACTAAGTGGCCGCTTCCGGACGGCCGGTGGAGCGGGGACGCTGAGTACTACGACTGCTGGTGGGGGTTTGGCCAGATGCCCAATCTGAACTTCGACCTTTCGCGGCCGAATCCGGAAGAACACTCGGTTACAGAGATCGCCGAGGCAGAGCCAAACTGGCCGCTGGTCGATCACCTTCTCGACATGGCTGAGTACTGGCTTGTTGAGGTAGGTGTCGATGGCTACCGCCTCGATGTCGCCGGTGAGGTGCCGTTCTGGTTCTGGGAACTCTTCCGCGAACGCGTGAAGAGCGCCAAGCCGGACGCCTACATCGTGGGAGAGCTCTGGGGTGCATCCTCCGACCATGTGAACGGGCGCTGTTTCGACGCCGTCATGAACTACAAATTTTTCCGCGACCCTGTGATGAAGTTCATCGCAGCTGGGAGCATGAAGGCGCCGGAGTTCGACCGGGCGCTCGCTCAAGGCAGACTCATCTACACGGACGAGGGCGCCCAGGCGATGATGAACTTGGTCGGCAGCCACGATACGGAGCGTTTCCTGCGGGCTTGCGGAGGTGATGTGGCAAAGGTCCGTCTGGCGTTTCTCTTCGCCACAACGTACGTCGGAGCGCCTCACATCTACTATGGGGATGAAGTGATGATGGACGGAGGAGGCGATCCGGATTGTCGCAGACCGTTCGATTGGAGGTGGGCGGAGAACCCCTCGCGAGTTGCACTCCACGATGACTTCCGCAATCTGCTGGCAATCCGGAAGGAGCATGATTGCCTCACCCGTGGGTCTTTCGAGACGCTTCTTGCCGATGACGGCGTGTACGCGTTCCAAAGAAACACCGACAAAGAAATGCTGGTTGTGGTCATGAACGCGCGGGGACGTGAGGTGACTGCGCGCATTCCCATGGGAGCAACGAGCACCGTTTACTTCTTTGGAGCCGAGGGCTCATCGCGCTCGATGCACAACATTCTGAATGGTGAGCAGTTCTCCGTCGAGAAGGCGGGGGATGGGGTCGTGGTTGCTGTACGCCTCGGTCCGTTCGAGGGGGCTATTCTGGCGCCCGGGGCCGTCATTGAGGACGGCGAACTTCTGGAGAGCAGGTAGAGAAGGTGCGTGTACCGACCGGCCGGATGATGTGGCGGGTGTCCCGGCCGATGACTACTGGAAGCGGGGGAGTGGAAGATGCGGGATCTGCTCAAGACATTGGTGGCGGATGCGAGACACTGGACGGAACTCCGGTTTCACGACCGCCGCTCGCTTCAAATCGTCGTCCGCAAGGGGGAGCTCGAGACGGCTGCCTACAGAAAGATCTGTGGTGTCGGCGTCAGGGTTCTCGTGAATGGAACGTGGGGGTTCTCGAGTACATCGAGCAGTGAGGTGTCCGACATCAGGGTGGCGGTTCGGGATGCGACGATGGCCGCAGAACAGTCGTCCGGAGGCAGGAGCGAAAAGATCGAGCGTCTGGCCGATTGTGACCTGGCAGTGGGTGATTTTAGAAGTGGAGACTCTGTGGACGTTGCCTCGCACTCGACCGAGGAAAAGATGTCCCTCGTTGTGGAGACTGAGAAGCGCACCCGCGAGTCGTCTTCCCGAATCCGCTCTGCCATGTGCCGGTACACCGAGCTTGTGGACGAGAAATGGATTGTCTCGACCGATGGCGCGGACGCCCATATTGAGGACACGAAGTTGGAGTTCGTTGCAAGCGCCGTTGCAGCACAAGACGGTGAGATGACCTTCAGCTATCACGGTGACGGCGTCACCGGAGGGTGGTCGGATCTTTTCACGCGATGGTCACCCGAGTCGTTGTCCGAGCACGTGGGCAGGGTAGCGGTGGATCTTCTTTCGGCGCCTTATGCTCCGGGAGGGGCTACGACGGTTGTTCTTGCCCCTGATCTTGTCGGCCTGCTTGCGCACGAGGCGATAGGTCACACCGTGGAGGCGGATTTCGTGCTCTCTGGTTCTGCCGCGGCGGGGAAGCTGGGAAAGCAGGTTGCGAGCGAACTCGTGACACTGGTTGACAGCGGACCTGCATACATAGGAGCGGAGTGTGCGGGTGGGGTGGTTCTCGTCGATGATGAGGGAGTGCCCGCTCGCAAGACCGTGATCATCGACGGTGGTGTTCTGACGTCATACCTGCACGATCGCGAGTCGGCGGCAAGGTTCGGAGTTGCACCGACAGGAAACGCGCGGGCCTGGCTCTACCGAGACGAGCCGATCATCCGGATGCGGAACACCTACCTCGAACCCGGAGAAAGCTCCTTCGATGAGGTCGTCGGGGGAGTGGCGAACGGATTCCTCATGCGAGGCGCTGGAAGCGGACAGGCCGATTCTAACGCCGAGTTCATGTTCGGTGTGCAGGAGGCCTACGAGATCAAGGATGGGAAGGTGGGGCAGCTTCTCCGCGGGGCCTCGATCTCCGGCGATGCGTTCGATGTGCTC
This sequence comes from Candidatus Eiseniibacteriota bacterium, assembly GCA_030600655.1. Lineage (GTDB taxonomy): Bacteria > Joyebacterota > Joyebacteria > Joyebacterales > Joyebacteraceae > Joyebacterum. The sequence continues at coordinate 13,244 of JAUVLP010000042.1, read as the reverse complement.
AGAAGTGTGGATAGCGTGAGTTCCGATTTCGAGTGGGCGATAGGTACTGGTCACTGCGGAAAAGGCCAGCCTGCAAAGGTGGATGGGGGTGGTCCCTACGTCCGGTGCAAGGTTGTCGTTGGAGGGCGCTAGCGTTACTGCGTCTGTGACCTGACGTTTCCGTGCTGTGATGCGACAACCGCTGCCGTGAGTGAGCTGAATGGGCGAGATCTGGAACTGTGGAGGGAGAAGCGGATGAACGATCTTCTGGCAATCTGTGATGCGGCCGTGGACATGGCTGTCAGCTCCGGCGCTGACGAGGCTGAAGCGTATGCCGTGGCTGGCAGACAGATCGACGCCGATCTGCAGAAGAACGATATCCAGATCGCGAAGAGCATGGGAACAGACGGGTTGGGCTTGAGGATCTTCAGGCGTGGGAGTATGGGCTTTGCCTATGTCAACGGTTTCAAGGAGGCAGACGCGCGCGAGTTGGTGGAACTCGCTCTGGGTATTGCGGCCACAGCCCCGCCGGATAGATACAATGGACTTCCGGATCCGACACCGATTTCGCAGAGGGAAGGGATCTTCGACTCTGCGATGGAGTCGTATGGCGTCGAGCACGCTGTTGAGGATGCCTTGGCCATGCTTCGCGCTGCGAGGGAATATGATGAGCGCGTGACGATCGACGGTGGTGGGGTGGCCGCGGGGGTTGGGACTAAGGCGATAGTGAGTTCAAGAGGCGTGCGCGCCATCGAGACGGAGAGCAGTATCTACTGCTACATCATGGGTATGGCGAAGGACGGCGAAGCTATCTCGTCGTTTGACTATCAGTTCGACAGCGCCCGCTCAGCCTCCGGAATTGATCCGGCCGCCATGGCGAGGGTGTTTGCTGCGAAGGTGGTGGATTCTCTGGGCGCCGTTAAGGGCGAGAGCTTCAATGGGACCGTCATTCTTGCCCCCAAGGCTGCAGCCGACATCGTCGTCTACTCGATCGAACACTCCGTGAGCGCGTCTGCGATCCAGAAGGGCACGAGCAGGTTCTGCGACCTGCTGGGGGAGAGTGTTGCCGGTGAGATCCTGACTGTCACGGATGATGCGGCTCTTCCTGGAGGGTTCGCGACCACGTCATTTGACCGCGAAGGCATGGCTCCCGTAACCTTGCCGTTGATTGAGAACGGAGTGCTGAAGAACTACATCTACGATTCCTATACGGGACGCAAGGATGGTCGGACGAGCAACGGCCACGCTGGCGGAGGCGCCTCATCGGTCCCGTCCGTTTCCACGACCAATGTCGTCGTCGAAGCGGGAGAGAGCGCACTCGACGACATGATAGCCGGAACTGATCGAGGTGTTCTTGTAACAAGGTTCTCTGGCAATGTCGATCCGGTCAGCGGAGATTTCTCCGGTGTCGTCAAGGGAGGCCACATGATCCGTGGCGGAAAGCTGGCCGAGCCGCTCTCCGGGATCATGATCGCGGGCGACATATTCGATCTGTTGCCCAATGTCACGGCCATTTCACGAGAGACCGAGCGTATTTTCAGCGTTGTTGTTCCATACATGTCGTTTGATGGGGTGGCCATTACGTGCGGGTAGCCCGCCTCCGCGATATCGGTCTTGACAATGCCGCGCTGGTTGTCTAACCTTCCTTCAGCCAATTCCTCTAAGGTTTATGAGCTGGATGCAGGCGGACGGCCGCCGGCGCTCGCGCGTCATCAAAGGCATCCGTGTGTGTCTTGTGTCGGAGAAGCGACAGTCTGCCCGAGTATCCCGGCGCTGCTCTCTTCAGTGATGCTTTCTTTACGAAGGAGGTCTGGAATGCGGTCGATAGCGGTCGTCAACCAGAAGGGCGGTTGTGGCAAGACGACCACCGCTGTGAACCTCGCATCGTATCTTGCCGATTTCGGGAAGAGAGTTCTGCTCGTGGACTGTGACCCTCAGTCCCATGCTTCGATCGGTCTTGGTGTTGATACGGACAGCCTGACCATGTCCACCTACGACATTCTGATGAATCCCCAAACGTCTATCGACGAGGTGTCGGTGAAGGTTACTGAAAACCTGAACGTCGTCCCCTCAAACGTTGTTCTGTCGGCTGTTGAGCAGCAGCTGTCGGGCAAGCCGGACAGGGAGAATCGTCTCAGGCGGAAGCTCGACGCCGTCCAAGGTGATTACGACTATACAATCGTTGATTGTCCTCCGAGCGTGGGGCTTCTGACGTTCAATGCCATCGTTGCCTGCAGCGAGATAATGGTGGTGATGGAACCGTCGTACTACTCGCTGCATGGCGCCCTCAAGGTTACAGATTCAATCAATCTCGTGCGCGAGCAGCTCGGTCTCAGGAAACGTATGCGAGTGCTTCTTACGATGTTCGACAAGCGCACCCGTTTCTCGCAGGAGTTCCTGCGAGAGGCCCAGATACGTTTTGGTCGCGAGATGTTCGAGACCGTTATCAGACGGACAGTTCGCTTCAGAGAGGCGGCGAACTGGGGTGTGTCGATCTCGCACTACGCGCGAACGTGCACCGGGGCTCGTGACTACAAGGCGTTGACGCAAGAAGTAGTTGCGGATGAGGAACGCCTTACGAGCAAGGAGTTCGAACCCGTGAGGGAGGTTGAAACGTCCGGACTGGAACACGGGATGGAGGACTGGATCCTGTCGCAGCCTGGTCCGCACTTCGTGGAGGGTGGGATTCTCTTCTCGCTTGTGGCTCCGGAGGCTAACGACGTGGAACTGATCGGGAGTTTCAACAACTGGGACCGCGAGCACGGTGTCGCGCTCAAACGTGAAACGAACGGTGTTTGGCACACAACGGTGGATCTGGGGGCGGGTCGCCATCTATACAAGTTTGTAGTGGATGGAGCGTGGAGACCGGACCCTGCGAACGAGAACAGAACAGAGCCCAATGAGGATTGCATCGTGGAGGTGTACGGACAGGATTGACGACCTGCTGTTCCATGTGAGCCGCGGTGTAACAGGATTACTGAGATCTTCGGACTGGATCAACATGAGCAGCAGCACGAGCAACAAGACTCCGAAGAGCCTCGCTGACGTATCCCACCTTTTCTTCTCAAGCACAGAAGAGGAGCCGGAGAGGGAAGCGGCGATGCCGGCAGCCACATCTCCTGGCGTGGCCGTAGCCGCGTCTCCTGGCGTGGCTGTAGCTACATCTCCTGGCGTGGCCGTAGCCACATCTCTTGGCGTGGCCGTAGCCACATCTCCTGGCGTGGCCGTAGCCACGTCTCAGGAAGCCCCTTGTGGCTCCTGTGCGGAGGTTGACCGCGCGGCGCGCTGGGAGCGCACGAAGCTCTTTGTCGTCACGGGTGGCAACAGCGGCCCAGGGAAGTCCACCGTCGCAGTGAATCTGGCTCATGCGTTCATGAGCACAGGAAGCGTCGGTGTCTTTGACGCAGACCCGAAGATCCCCAATGCGCGATTCTATATGGGTACACCTTCATGGAACTACCTCTCGCCACTTGTGGGTGAGGGGCGGGCCGCGCCGACCGTTCGTGTCGATTCCGGAATCGTGGCCGTAGACTGCACCGGAGGGGGAGGGCGCGCAGATGAGTTTCTCGGGCGGGGCGAGTCGGTCTATGTCGATATAGATGGGGACGGCAGGGAACGGCTCTCCTGTGCCGTCATCGATCTTGCTATCGGAAGAGCCGCTTGGCTGGCGCCCATCCTCGACCGAGTCGGTCTCTTTGTAGTTGTGGCAAGGCCGGGATGGGCCGGTTTCAGCGAGGCCTTTTCGGTACTGGCTCGCCTGAGGCGGGACCTGGGCGTGAAACAGGTTGGCCTTACTGTCAACATGGCGCCCGACAACGACTACGCCGCCAGATTTTTCTCGAAGATGAGAGTGGCCGCAGAGCGTCTGTTGTCCATGGACGTGCACTTCCTCGGTGGAATGGTCTACGAGGAAAATCTTGGGAGAGAGCAGAGGGAGCGGGGATCCATCGTTCGTTCCAGACCGGAAGCGGTTTTCGCTCTCATGCTCAGGGAAGCGGCATCGAAAGCGCTCGGGTCGGAGTGGTCGGGTGCTGCTTCTCGTGGGCGATGGAATCCCGGAACGGAGATCTGAGATGATGAGACAAATCGAGAGAGCATCGCTGCCCGAACCAGGCCAGCTCAGAAAGCTCATATGCTCGGCGGCGGACCGGATTCATCCAGGGGCGAGGGTTGTGGATGCTGATGCTCAAGGACTGTCCGGCGTTGACATTGTCATGACCGACGAGGAGGGGAGTGCGATTCTTGTCGACCTCGTCTCCGACGGTGTCAGGACGATCCCCGCACGCATCTACGAACACATTGACTGGCTCGCTGAGAACCGGCGGTTATTCCTGAGAGCCTACTCGGGAGACGGCTTGGTTGGAGCCGATACACCGCTCATTGTCTTCGTGGCGCCTCTGTTCCCATCGAGCGTCGTCAGCGCCGTGTCACGCATGCTGGATGTGCGCGTTAGATTGGTGCGCGCAGAGCAGCTTCTCGTGGACGGCGATCCGGAGCTTCTGCTGGAAAAGATTGAACTGAAACAGGTAGATTCTGTCAGCCCCGCAGTTGCGCGTCGCGCGCCTGAGCTGAACGGAGGAGTGGAATCATCGCTTGAAGGGAAGATCCAATCGGACGCAGTCCGCACGCTGTTTACGCTCTTCAGGTCTGGTGTGGATGGACTTGACGGGAGGATATCTGCCGAGGAGGCCAACGGCGGCTTTCGCTTCATCCTGGACGGGGCTCAACTTGCAACCGTGGCTGTTTCTCCCGGTAGTTTCACCGTATCGACAGGGGACCCCGTCGCGAACCCGATTGTTGTCTCAGACCGCGTCTCACTTGAGCGGGCGCTCAATGCAGTGATCTCATTCTTCGTGAGAGAGGAGCGAGTGCGCCCGGCCGGCGATAATGGAGACGGTGAAACACGCGAGCTGACCCGCGACGAACAGGCCGAACTCAGACGGATATGGGACGAGGGGATCTCGGGTGAGGCAGACAGGTAGATCTGGGCACGGCGCAGAAAACCCGATCCGCAGGGACCGGGTACAGAAAAAGGGCCTCATGGCCCTTCATAATGTACAAGCCAGTTAGCCCTAAGGATTGTGCAGGTATTTTTTGCGCAATCCGTCGTTTTTCTGAAAAGCCCTATGCGCGTGGGGCTTTTCGGCCATTTGAGCGCTGTCGGTCCGGTCTCGAGGCAATACTCCTCACATCTTCGTTATGGGCTCATCGTCCCTGAACTCGCGGAAAGCCGCCCTTATCCGGGTCAACTCACTGGCGACCGTTCTTCGCGATACACTCAGCGTTTTCGCCACTTCCTTTTGTGTGAACCCCTGCGCAATGGCGTACAGCACTTGCTGCTGCCTTGCCGTCAACTGATCAACTGCATCATGCATTTCGACCGAAAGCGCGAAGGCCTCGGGGACCGCCTCAAGCGGGGCCTGCATGAGGAGCTTCTGCCATTCGCTCGGTATGAAGCGGATGGCTTCGGGGTCGATGTCGCCGAGCACTCCATAGAGAATCACCTGACGGTCGAGATCACCATCCGGGCAATCAATCGCCGTTCTTGTCATGAACTTGAGAGCACGCCAGCGGGCACTGGAAAGGTACCAACTCTTGGTCTTTCCCTCAGGGGAACGCCAGATATGGATTCTCATCTCCTGAGTGAGATCCTCGCGAAGCATCTCGTCAGGCGTGAGTCCTGTCGCTATCCTCACTATGTCCGGCTCGTACTCCTGCCACTTTTCCATCGTTCGTGTCCGTTTCGGCACTTCGGAATCGCAAAATGCGCGTCGATTGACTATCTGGATTCTCTCACGGCACTGGGGCGTTGTCAAGATTCCGACGGCTCGTGCGCGGGTCTCTGTTTCGAAACCACTGTTGACATCGTTTTGAACTGCCCGATAAGATACAATAACAAGTTCCATGCCTGACGCAGCGCCGGCGTCGGAGGTTTGTGACTCCGTCTCTGTGCTGAGTAGTGCCCAATCATCCCGGGCGCCGACATTTGCACGCCACACTGGGAGGTCTCGATGAGATCGATGAAGAGAATCATGGCATTTGTGTTCGTGTCCCTGATGGGGCTCGTTCTGTTTGCCGGCTGCGCCGCTCAGAACTCCGGGACAGATGAACTCTCTGATGATCCCAAGCTTATTCAGGACGAACTTGAGGAGATCGCGATGGACCTCGAGAACGTGCTGGAGATGCTGGTCGCGAACAAGGTTGAGCAGCAGATGGAAGATGGCACTGAGATCAGGAAGACCATTCGCGATCTGGAGATGAAAATCTACCAGCTTAGAAGCCAGGAATCTGCCCTCAAGGAGAGGATCGCGGAGCTGGAAGCAGCGGGTAAGTTGTAGGTAACGCTGCCGGCATTGGACTGAATCTCGCAAGGCGCGACGGAGTTTCGAAGGAGGATCTGGCGCGTCCGTTGAGAATCGCACTGGAGGTGGACGCTTGAGCCTGCACAGCTTGCTCACGATCCTGCACGTTCTGGCCGTTGTTGCGCTGATTGCGGTTCCCGTAGGAGCTACGCCGGAGGAGTGCTGGTACGAGACCACGATTGACGGAGCGTCGACCGGCTATGTGAGGGAGTGGGTGGAGGAGGATGTGGACGCCGATGGGAATATCGTCAGTAGCTCTTACACAAGGATGATGGCCAAGCGCGGTCGCCAACTGGTTCGCATCGAGCTGAGCGAGCGCTGGGTGGAGACGGTGAAGGGGACTCCCGTCAGCTATCATCTGACGAGTCGATTGTCCTCGGAGGAGCGCGAGCTGGACCTCACCGTCGCGCCTGAGAAGGGAAACGCCAGGCTTCGCATCTCTCTCATGGACGCCGCCGAAGTGTCGGATATGTCGCTTGCCGATGACTTTCTCTTTCCGAGGGGGATTCGAAGGCTGCATGTGAATAGAGGATTCGTTCCCGGGGACAGCTATACGTTTTCCGCGTTTGCCCCGGACTTCTCGGAGATGGCTTCGTTCGAGGTTTCCGTTGTGGGTGCGGAGCAGCTCGAGATTATGGATCGTACGGTCGATGTTCACAAGATCGTGGTTGTTTCACCGATCTACGCCGGTCTGGAGCTGCATGAATGGCGCGACGAGGAAGGACTTTTGTGGCGATCGGAAGTCGGGGGCACGGGAATTGCGAAGGAGCGGACAACCCGCGAGAAGGCAATTGCTGAGGAGGAAGCTCTCGATATCCTCTCCGCCGGCGCTGTTCCTGCAAACGTCTCGATTCAAGCGTCTCTCCGCGTTGATGATGCTCTTTACGAAATCTGGATGGATGACGCTGACATCACGGAGTTCATAGTCGAGGATGAGAGACAGTCGATCGAGGGGCAAACCGAGCGGGGCGTTCTCGTGAGAATCCAGCGAATTGAACCCGCGGCTGACGCCGTTGTTCGGTTCCCTATTCGCAGCACGCCGATGAAGGACTATATGGACGGCAATCCTCTCATGCAGACCTGGCATCCACGAATTCTGGGCGTAGCAGCGAGGCAGGCTTGGGGAACGGATCAGAACAGCTGGGAGACCGCGAAGAACATTGAGCGATGGGTATTTGAGGAAGTGGAGAACAAGGGATTCAGCGCCGTCTTTTCCTCTGCTGTCGAAGTGCTGGACACCAGAGCGGGCGATTGCAGCGAGCACGCGGTGCTGGCTGCTGCTATGGCGCGCTCGATCTCGATCCCGACGAAACTGGTTTCCGGACTCACGTACTTCCAGGAGCAGTTTCTCTACCATATGTGGATCGAAGTGTGGACCGGAGATGGTTGGTACGCTCTTGACCCGACTCTTGGCGATGGTGGTGTCGATGCGATGCACATCAAGTTTGGAGAGAGCTCGGCTGCACGCGGCAGCGTCGCGGATCTGTCGGTCGGCGTCCTTCGGGTCTTCAATAGACTGCACATCGTTGTCAGGGAGTACACGACCGGAGGAAAGACCATCACTCCATAGAGGAAGTAGCTCGGGACGTTGACCACTTGGCTGTGGTGCTGTGGTGGGGTGAGAACGACCGCAATCGAGGCTTTATGGGAGGCACACGATGATTCAGCTACGTTTCGTTCCGGTGCTGCTGCTGGCAGCTCTTCTTGTCATGGCTACCTGGGGCTGTTCCTCTTCCGAGGATGATGCCGTTACGGAGTCCGCTGGTACCGAGACCGAAGGCGCGGTTTCTGAGCCTGGTGAAGGTGGACCGTCGAGAGCAGCGCTCGGGCGGGGTTTGAGCGCGGGTAGCGGCGAAGAAGACGCTGAGTTGTCTCCAGAGATACGGCTGGCCGAATTCACTTACGAGTGGCGCGTGTCTCCAGAGCGGGGGCTTCAGGTCAACCTCAGTTTCGAGAACCCCAACGATACGTATGAGCGTGCGCGCGGCTACGTGTTTGTCGTGGCAGGCTACAGGAGTTCTCACGGTGCTGTGACTGGGGTCTATCCTTGGAACGTGGAGTTGAAGGATGGCTTGCCGAACGACTACTCTGATGGTTCGCATCTTCTCTTTCGCCGTGAACAGGCGATGAGTGCCTTTATTCCATACGAGAACTCAGAGGGGTACTATGACAGCCTTACACTTATCATCTACACTGAGGAAGGGAAACTGCTCAAGAATCAGCATTACGAACTGGATGTGACAGGCGTGCCCACGGGAATCCGGGAACCGAAGATCCAGTTCAACCTGTAAACGCGCTGCGGGAGGAAACAATGGGCAAGGACAAGGTGGGACACGGCGACATGAAGAAGGCGCAGCTCTCCAAGAAGGAGAAACGCCAGAAGAAGAGGGAGAAGAAGGAAACCAAGAAGACGGGGCTGATATAGTCAAGTCTTTCCGCTCAGATTCAAGTTTCTAATCCCACGACACCGTCAGATTCTCATCTGGGAAGAAATCGGTATAGCGTTTGTAGTAGACGATCGTGTCGCCATGCGATTCGGTGCGGTCCGGTGTGAAGGACAGCTCGACCTCCTCGAACGAGGCCGGGATCCGAAACTCGAACTCAGCAATCTCTATCGGTCGTTTCCAGAGCTTGGTTGTTGTGACTATGTAGATGGCGCGACGTTTGCGTATCTCCTGAATGTACCTGACCTTGATGAGCTTTTCCTCCCGCGGGGTGAAGCTCATCGTCCATTTGACATCGGCCTCCCCGCGCACAAAACCGATCGGTTCGAAACTGTCATGTCTCTCTTCCCATACCTTGGTCTGGAACGGGTAGAGGTGATTCCTGTCGATGGGGAACGGGTAGACGATACCGACGGTCGTACTCTCATCCGAATCATTCCGGAAGTAGTAGAGGGCTGTCACGGCCGTGCGGGTCGCTGACGGTTCTACTGTCACGTACTCGCGATAGAAGCGGACCTGATTCTGGCGAGTCGCCGCAAGATCCTTGTCCTCCGCGGAGGGGACGCCTGAGTCGTGCTGACACCCGCAGACGAATAGAAGGAGCAGAGTTGCCACTATGAATCCACCGGTCAGGCGCTTCACCTGTCTGCCTCCCGAATGTGTGTTGCCCTCCCGGCTTCCGTCTGGAACAGATCAAGACAGAAGCGGGAGGGCAGAGTTCAGACTGTTCGCAGATGTGTAAGGCCGGTCACCGACGCGGCCACAAACCTGCGAGGCTACAAGTAGATGAAACCAGCCAGGGTTGTCTCCGTCGCAAGTGAGAACGACCCGAAGTACATCCCGAGACCAACTTCGCCCTCTATGCTCAGATGCTTGACTATGAAGTACTCCGCGCCAAAGACGCCGATGATACCGAATGTCGTATGGCTGTCATCGCCGCCGTTGCCGTCTCGCTCATCCTCGCCTCTCCAATCCGACGGGTCGAAATCGCCGCCACCGCCACCGGAGGTATGGCCAATGCAGACCCTGCCGCCCCAGTAGGGCTGGAACTTGCTGTCGGTTCCATTGAGGAAGAGTACGCCCGCCCCGATGCCTATGTCGGAGCTGGAGTTGCCGCTATCCGACCACGTGCTGAGTGAGAGAGCAACTTCGAGAGCCATGTTGTCGCCGAGCCGTGTCTTTCCGATAATCGTGCCGGTGCCGTCGGGCAAGAGAATTCCTCCAACGGCAAGACCGTCGCCGTAACTCTGGGCAGCGGCCAAGATGGGAAACAGGAGCAAACTGACAACTACGAGTACCATAGGTGTACGAAGCGACATAAGTGCTCTCCCTTCTGGGCGAATGGTCGCCGCAGTCTGCAAGACCCGTCCGCTACGGCCGTGTGCCGATTGGCCGGGATGGTAGCACCAGGCGCAGGAACTGTCAACATGCTGACCAGTGGCGCCATTTTTCTTGACGCGGGTATAGGCAGGTGTTACGTTTTGTTGGAGAATCTGCAGGCCGTCGCGGTGCAGCTTCCACGTTCAGGCGGTCGCAACAAGGATCGGTTTGATTTGAAAGGAGCAATATATGCCCAGCGCACAGGAAGTGGGCGAGCGACTGAAAGCTGTTCGCAAGGAAAGGGAGATGACCCTGAAGCAGGTTGCCGAGGGGGCGAGCATGTCTCCCACGCACATCTCTGAGATAGAGAGAGGGAAGACCTCTCCGACTGTGGGCGCCCTTCGCAGAATCGCTGCTGCTCTCGATAAGGATACGGCCTACTTCGTCGAAGACAGACCTCTTCCGAAAATCTCGATTGTCAAGAAGGAGAACCGCGAAGCGGTGCTCCTGCCCGGAGTGGGTGACACGTTCATTGCCGCGAAGGCACTGACACAGGGTATTCCGGCCGGGCGCATCAGCGTCGTTCTGATCGATCAGGATGAGGGGGGGAGCATGAAGCTTGAAAAGCACCCCGGCGAGGAAGCGCTCCTGATGATCAGTGGCGAAGCCAAGGCAAAAGTGGGGGACGACGAGTTCATCATCAAGAACGGCGACTGCCTGCAATGCTCCGCACGTCTCGATCGCTCGATCACATTTACCGGCAAGGGCAAGAACAAGGCTATGTGGGTAAAAGTCGTGCCGGGGGCCATCAAGTGGTAGTGTGAGAAGACCACTGAAAATGAACGCCGGACGTCCGGAGTGGGCGTCCGGTTTTCGCGTTATGGCTGCCCGGGAGCGATGCGTAGAGAGAAGCGCATAGTGTTTTCCAGATGGCCGAATACGTAGGCGAAGTCTACCGAGAAAGCTGTGCTCCCGACCGGGATATCCGTTCCGGCGCCGAGTGTGTATTCCTCCAGCTCGCCCGGTGGGAGAGCTCTTACGTATCCGCCCCTCAGTGAAGCGATTTCGAAGATTTTCACTTCCGCACCGATCATAAGACGATCGGGATTGTCTTGCCTGAGCGATTTGTCCAGGTCCAGTTCCAGCGAGACGGTTTCACGCGGGTCCACCATGAGTCCAAGCGTCAGTGTGGCCGGTACGTTTTCTTCGTAGGACCCTTGGGTAGACGAGTTCCACGTCAGCGATCCCGCAAGATCGCGCGCTCGAACGGCCGCTGTTACCGATTCGATGAGCGGGACAAGAAGGCCGACATCGAATGAGGCACCGAATGCGCTGCCGCTTACCTGCCCTTCCGTACTCTCGTTGTTGCCGAACGATGCCCATCTCGTGCGTGCCGCCGCGCCCGCAACTACGTGGGTTGAAGAAAGCCACGGTGTTGCCACGACTGCGCGTGATATGCCGATCAGCACCGTGGTCTCAGTGAGAGCCTCGTCCCCGGAGTGGATGAGGCCGACGCCAAGCGCGTAGTCGCCTCTTACGCGGATGGCTCCGCTCAGAGCAGAGTAGGGGATGAGCCCCATCTGGTCACCATACGTTACCGCGAGCTGCTTCGACGTTCCAACACCGGAAAGTCCCGCCGGATTCCAGAAGATCGACTCAGCACCCATGGATCGTGCCGTGACCGCTCCAGCCATTCCCATCGGTCTCGCTCCTATGCCCACATCGACGAACGCCGCTGGGATATCCGAGATCTCCTGTGCACGTGCATCCATTGTACTCAGGCAGAGCGCCATGGACATGACGACAATGAGATTCGTTGGGAGATGTCTGATCCTGATTACGCAACTCATCGTCACACCGCCTACTTCACAAGCACGAGCGTGGCCAGCGCCCGCACCGTGTCCGTCGAGTCCTTTGCCGATATCTCGACCGCATAGCGGCCATTCCGCGCTTTTTCTCCTGCATCGGTGAGACCGTCCCATTCGACGCATGCCCGTCCCTTGCCCTGTGGTTCATTGGTTACCAGTTGCCTCACCAGTTGTGATGCCATGTTGAACACCCTGATGGTCACGAAGGGCATCCTCACTTCGTTCGATGAAAGAACGTAGGAGATCGTGGCGGGCCCGTTCTCAGGAGAGAAGGGACTCGGTTCAATAGAGACACCCGAGACACCGAGTGCTGCAGACCGCGATGCGGTCGCATACTCCGCCAGGGACTCCACGGGTGCTTCGAGGTCGGCGCCGACATGATCAGCGTCGACGAAATCCCACATGAGCAAGGTCTTGTTCCAACAGACCATTCTCGCGTCGCCGTTGGACGACGGCAGAGTCAGAAGTGGAAGGTGATCCTCCTCGAACGAGAGGCCGTGCGGTTTGAACCGGTAGCCGGGTAGCTGAACTTCGTACTCGCGAGCGTAGCGCTTCGCGTTTGGTAGTGCCTCATGTGACAGGTAGATGTTCTTTGCCTCGGCCACAGATCCTTCCGGGATTTCGATGGACATCCCAAGCGAGTCCGTGAAGACCCCGTGAGTCGACGGATCCAGCCTTATGTAAATGGTGGCGGCCAGAGAGCCCATCGCTCCGGATTCGGTCTCTCTGGCTCCCACCGAGAACTCGCCGAAATAGTCCGGGTATGCCGAGAACTGCCCCGTACCGCGCGCCATCACTCCCGCCTCTTCGGGCGATACCCACCACTCGAGGTCGGTGTCAACCAGCTCACCACCATCCGCGACAGCGCGCGCTGAGAACGAAACCGTAGTTCCAGCCGCAACCTGCGTGTCGCCGCTCAGCTCGACGCGATCGATGTTTGCTCGTTCTATATGAAAATCGTGCCCCGTTGCCGTCTCTCCCTCACCCAGATCCAGTGCTATCTGCGCAGGGCTCGCGATACATCCCAGACTCGATGTCGAGAGCACGTAGCTGCCTGGTCTGAGCTCGGTGATCTCGTAGCTTCCAGACTCACTTGGGGTCGCGACCTTCGTTTCCCCTGCGTACATCGTGCTTGTGGCGACGACCTCGATCTCCTGGATACTCACATCTCCGCCGTTCGGGTAGATCGTGCCAAGCAACCTGGCGAAATTCCGCGGCATCGCGATCTCAAGGTCTTCGCCATTCACGTCAATCGAGTCGATCACGACATC
>JAUVLP010000178.1 GCA_030600655.1 Candidatus Eiseniibacteriota bacterium | reverse complement strand
GCAGCGCGTGGTACCTTGTGAAGGATGGGCAGCATCTGAATGAGCCCGGCGACACGAATCCGTACCCCCAAGCGTTCGTGATCATCTCAGGGCGCGGTCGCGCGAAGATCGGTGACGCTGAGGTCGAGGTGTGCGCGGGGGAGAGCTATTACATTCCCCCGGACTCGGATCATGTGTTGTGGGCAGCGCCAGGGGAGTCGTTGGAAGTCATCTGGTTCGGTTGGGGTGAGGGGGCGTAGATCCGGACACGCCTAACTAGCGTATGCAGCCGACAAGCTTGGCCGTCACGTCGACTGCACCGCGGGCTGTCACCCGCGACGCACCCGCCGCGCCAGCCTTAACGCTCGCGGCTGATACGCGGTCCGTTAGACGGCAATGACCGATGGGGAGAGCACGTGGAAATAGTATGGTCCTATGGCAAGCACGGGATTGATGGCTTCGACGAGCTGTTGGAGCAATATCGAACAGTGGAATTCGAGTCGCCCAGGCGCTCCACGATTCCTCTTCTGGCATACTGGCGGGAGCCCCAGGTGCGTGTGGCCGAGTTCCTAGATGAACTTGGTGCTGCTCCAGGTGACGAGGTCCGTCTGTCCTTCGAGCACGATGTGCCCGTTCAGCAGGGAAGGGGCAAGGCTTCCTTCACGGATCTTATGATTGAGACTGGTGGAATCTCGGTGGCCGTGGAGGGGAAGTACACCGAGAGCAGATATGAGAGCGTAGGTATTTGGCTCAGCAAATCCACGAGCAGGAATCGGAGCGACGTTCTCAGCGGTTGGCTAGGTCTCCTAGGAGAATGCGCAGGTCACGTACCGTCTGTGGACAGCGTTTCAGGGTTGCCGTACCAGCTGATTCACAGGGCGGCCGCCGCCTGTTATCTTGAGGTCGATGTGCATTGGCTTGTCTACCAGATCTTCGATTCCATCCCTGAGAAGATGGACATGTACCTCAATGATCTGCGTGGACTCGCTGAAGTGCTGGGTTCAGCTTCCGAGCTGCACATGGGCCTGGTTGGGTGTTCCATCGAGTCGAGCGACCGCTATGACGAGCTTGTAGCCCGATGGGAGTCCGAGCGTAGAACGGCCCGCACACCTGTGATGGACGGCCTCAGGGCGGGACACCTGTTGTCCGTGGCAGTGAATCAGGTCATTGCCGTCTAACTAGCGTATGCACCCGACGAGCTTGGCTGTCACGCCGGCTGCATTCGCACCCGTCGCGCCAGCCTTAACGCTCGCGTGTGATACGCGGTTCGTTAGGTTGCCGAGCTTAGCGACATGGGAGTACAGAGGAGAGGAAGTATGCCGGCTCACAGGTTGGGTCCAATCATGGCATGTGCATTGTTGGCGGTAATCCTCCAGCTATCATCTGTCGATACCGCTCGGTGTCTCGTCAACGAACGTTCCCGCTTCTACGATGCTCACGTCCCGTTGTCAGTGCTTGACTTCGAGGTGATTCGGCTGGAGGAGCTCTGGAATCGTCTATTCGGGAATGATCCTGATCCGAGTGCCTACGACAGCGACCCACTGCTGGCGCGTGCGGGCATATGGATTCAGATCATCTACAACGACCTCGCCGATGTCCTGGAGGTTAGTGCTCTAGTCACGGACTGTCAGGGCTTCGCGCGGATGTCGGTGGTCGAGCGTGAGCAATTGCTTGTTGATATCGTCGATACCCTCCCCATCTGGTACGGACCCTCACTATTCATCGTTGAAGGTAAGTGCTCCACGGAGACCTTCCTCAGAACTGAGTTCTTCCGAGTGAGTCTGGCGATCGATGTTCCGCCACTCGATGGCACAGGACTGCTCACCTATACTGTTCCATTGCCTTGGTTTGACGGAAGAGACATGAAGGGCCAAGCAGGCTACGCGGACGGACGATTCGTGTACAGCAACAGCTCGTACTTGCAGGTCAGCCTGACTGAGGATGGCTGGAAGCCTGCGTCGGGCGGAATGAAGTATGTGGTCAGAGAGGAATAGCGAGGAGTCGCTCGGCAACCTAACTAGCGTATGCAGCCGACGAGCTTGGCTGTCACGCTGGCTGCTTGCGCACCCATCGCGCCAGCCTTAACGCTCGCGGCTGATACGCGGTCCGTTAGGCAGCAACGACGCGGAGGATTGCCGATTCAGATACTGATTGACATAGGTGTTGGGGTCCTGGCCGGAGTGATCACCTGGGTTGTCCTCGACAGGGCGGCGGCGGCTCGCCGAAACATGGCCGCACGCAAATTCCGCGAAGTCTTCGGTTCAGACGTCGTTACCGAACGCAGGCTCCATCTTGTGTTTGCGGAGTTTGCTCTGGCCATGTTCCCGAAGCACGCGGAAACTGGTACGGTGCTGCGTCACGTCTATGTCAAGCCCGGCGATGTCAGTCCGGGGGAGAGCTTCTCAATAGAGCGTCCGGTGAGCTCTTGCGAACTTCGTGCCGTCAGATACGTCACGGGTGCGATAGGTAGGTGGGCCGCCGCGACTCCTGCGCTCTCATCGGATCTCGACGTACGTGACAAGCTTGATCTTAGCTTCGTCGCCTTCGGTGGGCCGGGTTCAAACCTGAAGACGAGAGACGCGATTCAGAACTCTGCGAACGGCCTCGTCAACTTCGACGGGCGGTCGTTCACGCGGCAGGACACGGGCGAGGAGCTCGTCGAGGTCAGGCCGGGCTTCGACTACGGCATGATCCTCAAGGTCAACCCGAAGCAGTTCCCCAGTCGGACGTGGATTGCCTGTGCCGGCATCGGGGAGTGGGGCACCTCGGGAGCTGCGTGGTACCTGGCCTCCAAGTGGCAGGAGATTCATCAGTGGGCGCACAGTAGCCCGTTCCTGGTCATTGTCGCCGTCAAGCCGACGCAGGACGAATCGGCGCAGTCGATACTACGACACGCCTTGTGGTGAGTCGTTGCTGCCTAACTAGCGTATGCAGCCGACGAGCTTGGCTGTCACGGCGGCTGCAGGCGCGGCTTCGCCGCTGCACCCGCCGCGCCAGCCTTAACGCTCGCGGCTGATACGCGGTCCGTTAGACAGCCCCGCCCCAAACCAATGAGGTCTGATCGAGTCACATGACGACGATTACGGATGGGCTCATAGAGGAGTTGCTCAACGAGACAGAGGGCGAGGCGCTCGACTTCAAGCGCGATCAGTATAAGTTCAGCCGAGCCTCCGATGAGGAGAAAAGCGAGCTTCTCAAGGATTTGCTCGCGTTCGCGAATTCATGGCGCCGAACGGATGCGTTCATTCTCGTGGGTGTCGAGCAGGCTCGCGTCGGTCGCTCCGAACC
>JAUVLP010000071.1 GCA_030600655.1 Candidatus Eiseniibacteriota bacterium | reverse complement strand
GGAATTCGATCGGATGAATGATAACGCGGTCCGACTTGGTGCAGAGGGTATCGTTTGTGTGCGTATGCTTGAGCTTGACCACGGCCCCGATGTCACCCGCGGACACACCTTGCACATCCTGCCGCTCTCGCCCGACCATAGAATAGATGGTACCCATCCGCTCAGAGTGGTCGCGCGTCGAGTTGTAGACATCATTGCCCGAACTCACGCTGCCCGCATAAACGCGGAAGAAGGAGAGTTCACCCACATGTTGCTCGGCAACGGTCTTGAAGACGAGCGCCATAAAGGGATTGTCGACCGTTGCAGGACACATTACCTCGTCATCGTCGCCCTGCTTGGTTACGGCGATCTCAGGAGTGTCGGCAGGTGAAGGCATCAGATTCGTGATCATATTCATGAGCGGGTCGACGCCCACGTTTGACGTGGCAGCAGTTGCCACGACCGGAATTATGGAGACTGACGCGATTCCCGCCCTCAGCCCTTCTCTGATCTCGTCGTTCGTCAACGCTTCGTCGCCAAAGAACTTCTCCATCAACGCCTCATCCGATTCAGCGGCGGCCTCAATGAGCTGGTTCTTCAACTCGGCAACCTCGTCCGCCATGTCGGCAGGCACATCTTCCTTCGTGTACTTCCCGGATCCATCGTATATGTAGGCCTTCTCCTCGATGAGGTTGACCACGCCCTTGAATCCGCCGGCAGAACCGATCGGAATCGTCACCGGGATCAGGCGCGCCCCCACGGCACTTGAAAGCTCGTCGATGCACTTCCCGAAGTTGGCGTGCTCCTTGTCCATCTTGTTGATGCAGACCAGGCGCGGCCGCTTCAACCTGTCCAGAAACTGCCAGACCAACTCAGTCCCGACTTCTACGCTGGCCGGCGCTGCAACGAGCACGACCGCGGAGTCCGCTACGCGGATCCCGCTTCTAACATCACCGTAGAAATCCGCATATCCGGGACAGTCGAGGATGTTGAACTTGGTGCCGTTCCAGGTGCAATTGCCGATTCCAAGATTGATGGTGATTTCACGCTTCTTCTCATTCTCCGAGTAGTCGAGTGCGGCAGAGCCGTCATCCACGTTCCCCATCCTCGAGATGGCTCCACTCAGAAACAGCATAGATTCGGCGAGCATGGTCTTGCCAGCATCGCCGTGTGCCACGAGGGCTATGTTCCGTATGTTTTCGGGAGCTGGAGACTTCATCTTTGTCCTTCCGGGCCGAGCCCTCGTCGCTGTCAGTAATCGTGTCATCGCTGCTTATCAAACATAAGAAACTACCAGCCGGAAGGCACTTCGTCAACCTGAAACTGTGACATTCCGCTTGTAATCATCCCTCCCTCATGCTATTTTCTAGTGTTCGGAACAGATTCTGCTCAGACGAGCTGTCTGTATATTCATAACGGTCAATTGAGCACACGGTCAACGGGAGGCACTGCCAGATGCTTGGGGCGCTTCGGTCGAATACCAAAATAGTACTGTGGATAGTAGTCGTTGGTTTTTTGGGTTTCATCTTCGCTGGGTGGGGTAAGGGAGGTCCACAGAAGGGACGCAGCCCCGCAGAGCAAGGCATCGTCGGCACAGTCGACGGCATCTCCATCAGCTACCGGGACTTCATCGAATCGTACAGACAGCGTGCCACATCCTACGCCGAGCAATCCGGTTCCGAAATCTCAGACTCCACGCGAGAGGCGATACGTAAAGAGACCTGGGACGGTTTCGTCGCCGATATTCTCGTCACGAACGAGATCAATCGACTCGGAATAGATATCGACAACGACCTGGTCTTTGAACTCCTCTGGAACAACCCACCCGAATCAGTCTATCGCTCGGCCTCATTCCAGGACGACAATGGCAACTTCGACTTTGGAATCTACCACCGAGACATCCAGATGCATCCCGAGCGCTGGGAAGGCGTGGCAGCCATGTACAGGTCGAGCCTGAAGCGGCAGCTCCTTCAACAGGAGATCCAGGCGGCCGCTCTCATCAGTGACAATGAATTGTGGACTGCATTCGTTGCCCAGAATGAAAAGGTCCGGACTTCATACATAGAGATCAGCCCAAAGGGAATCGACACGTCCGATCTCGTCCCGTCTGAGGATGAATCGAGAACCTATTTCAAACAGCACCGCGCCGAATACGAGCGACCGGCGATGACCGTTCTCAACTACGTCAGCTTTCCCAAGACTCCCAGCGCACTTGACGAGCAGGACATTCACCTTCGCCTCGAGGACATCGCCAATGCCGTGCGTGACGGCGAAGATTTCTCCGAGATGGCCAAAGTCTACTCCGAGGGCCCGAGCGGACCCAGCGGCGGCGACCTCGGCTGGTTCAAACGCGGCGCCATGGTTCCGGCGTTCGAGGATGTAGCGTTCAGCCTGGATGTCGGCGAAATCAGCGATCCAGTCAAGACGCAGTTCGGATACCACATCATCATTGTGGACGACAAGCGTGGAAGAGGTGATGACGCTGAGGTAACGGCTCGTCACATCCTGATGAAGCTGAGGGCCAGTGAGGAGACCCTCGCCGACCTCGAGAACAACGCCTCAGAGATCAAGGCGATCGCGACATCCAATGGCCTCGCTGCCGCTGCGGACTCAACAGACGTTGTCATGAGCGCCACTCCTCCTTTCGGCAACGACAAGTTCATTCCACGAGTCGGAAACGTTCGCCCTGCAGTCGTGTTTGCTTTCGACAATGAGATAGGCACCGTCTTCGGCCCTTACTCAACACCCGAAGCTTTCTTCGTCTTCGAAATCGCGGAGAGGCTTTCCCAGAACCTGCCGACCTACGATGAGCTCGCCGAAGAAGCTGAAGCTTCCGACAAAGACCATCCTGCACAGGTTGCACTGATCTACGAACGCCAGAAGGATCGCGCATCCGGCCTGGCAGCCGAAGTCGCGGCCCTCGCGGCGTCCGGGGCCACGCTGGACGAAGCTGCCGTTCGCTACGAGCACCAGGTGAAATCCACCGATCTCTTCAGCCGCACGGACTATGTCCCGGCCATCGGCCGCGTAAACGGATTCATCGGTGCGAGCTTCGGCCTCACTCCGGGACAGACAAGCGGCGTTGTCACGATTGAGAATCCGACAAGGTACTATGTCATCAGGGTCGAGGAGAAAGTCGCTGCCAGTCAGCAGCTGTTTGCCGAAGAGCGGGACAAGCTCAGGATGCAACTGGAGCAGAACAAGCGCATGGAACTCTTCGGAGCCTGGCTGGAGGGGCTCAGGAATCGCGCCGATATCGAAGACTATCGGGACTTGTACTTCTAGTCGGGAAAGCGCTTGTAGTCCTTCCCGACTATCACTACCACATCTTCCAAGGGCGTCTCCTGGATCTGTTGGATGACGTTCCCGGTCCTCATACTCCGGGCGACTTGCAGCGCGCTGCCCATGTCGCCCGCCCTGTCAACGACAATCGTCTCATTGTAGTCGAAGGCATCTGCGTTTCGGTAGTCAACAACATCGAACCCCAGCGCCCTCAGATCCTTCGCCACTTTCTGGCCTGTTCCACTCACGCCACAACCATTCAGGATGAGCACCGTGATAGGTGTTTCCCGCGACGCCCGCGGCGCAAAGGCTCCGTAAATCGTCAGCGCCAGGTAAACGATGCCGGCCATCAACGCAATCACCAGAACGCTGTAGAACACCGAAGCTCGGCTCTTCTTTCGTCTGCGTCTACCTGTCCGCGTCGCCATCTCCTACTCTCCGTCAAGATGATTCACGAGACGCACAAATGTCTCCTCAATAAGCTCCGGAAGCACCCTCGTCCGGCCGACAACGGGCATGAAGTTAGTGTCCCCTTCCCAGCGCGGAACTATGTGGACGTGCACATGGCCAGGCACACCCGCTCCAGCGCAGTGCCCCATGTTGATCCCGACGTTCATGCCCTGAGGATCATACGCTCGCATGAGAACGGCCTCAGCCGCAGCCACCGTCTCCATCAGATCGGCGCGTTCCGAGCTGCTCAGCTCGTTCAAGGAAGCGACGTGCCGGAAAGGCGCGATCATGAGGTGCCCGTTATTGTAGGGATAGGCATTCAGCATGATGAACGAGTGCTCCGATTTCAGCAGGATGAAGTTCTTTCTGTCATCGTTCTCAGCAGGCTTGTCACAAAAGATACAGCCATCAACCTTGTCAGACATGAGGTACTCCATCCTCCAGGGCGCCCACAACCTGTCCATCAACCCAAGCCTCCTCCAGAACGGATCATCATTCCGCTCCGAGTACGACGTTGTCTATGAGGCGTGTCGTTCCGACGAACACCGCCAGTGCAACCATGACGCTCTCCCCTAGTTCATCCACATCCTCCAGCGTGCTCGCGTCAACTGCCGTGATGTACTGTATCTCAGTAGTCTCCCTGGCCTCGATCATCTCTCGCATCTCCGAGACGACTCTCTCGACGTTCCTCTCCCCCGCACCGTACCGGCTCACCACATGTTTGAGCGACTCGAAGAGAACGGCTGCGTCGCGCCTCTCGACGCCGGAAAGATTCGCGTTCCTGGAGCTCATCGCGAGCCCATCGGGTTCCCTGATGGTCGGCGACCTGACGATCTCAACACTCATATCGAGGTCAGCGACCATCCGCTCAATAACAGCAACCTGCTGGCCGTCCTTCTGTCCGAAAACTGCAAGATGGGGTCTCACTATGCCGAAGAGCTTCGCAACCACGGTGCAGACGCCATCGAAGTGCCCGGGGCGAACGGCGCCACAGAGCTTCCCGGTCAGGCCGGAAACACAGACCTGCGTTACGCTGCCCACGGGATACATATCATCAACCTCAGGGGCAAACATGATGTCGCAACCGGCCGCTTCAGCCAGTTCGCTGTCCCGTTTGAGGTCCCTCTGGTAGGTATCGAAATCTTCGCCCGGCCCGAACTGCGTGGGGTTGACGAAGACGCTCACGACAACAACGTCCGCTCGCGCATCTGCTTCCCGTATGAGGCTGAGATGTCCCTCGTGCAGAGCTCCCATCGTAGGAACGAAAGCGACCGTACGCCCCTCTCGTCTGAGGGATCCGGCCGCTCGTTTCATCTCCACTATGGAGGTCACTGTCTCCACGGCACGTCCCTCAATAGCACTCTTCGTCGCTCGGATAGCTCCCGGATTTCACATCCGCCACGTAACGCCCGACAGCTTCCTCGACAACGGCTCCCGCATCCGCGTAGCTTCGTACGAACCTGGCCGGACGCCCCTCCGTATACTCCAGAATATCATTCACGACCAACACCTGCCCATCGCAGTCCGGACCGGCCCCGATGCCGATAGTGGGAATAGAGAGCATCTCCGTGATACGGCGGCCCAGTTCACGAGGCATCGCCTCCAACACGATCGAAAAGCACCCGGCTTCCTCGACGGCACGCGCATCACGGAGCAGCTTCTCCTCTGCCTCCTCGTTCTTCCCCTGCACGCGGTAGCCTCCAAACTCGTGAACCGACTGTGGGGTCAATCCAATGTGACCCATCACGGGAATGCCGGCATCGACCACAGCACTGAGTTTGTCCGCAACTCTCACTCCACCCTCGAGCTTCACGGCCTGTGCCCCACCATCCTTAATGAAGCGACCTGCTGCTCTCACGGCGTCTCCGATGTCCGCCTGATAAGACATGAACGGAAGGTCACCAACTACCAAGGCTCGCGTCTTCGCGCGGGCGACCGCAGCCGTCAGCATCACCATCTCATCAACTGTCACTGGAAGCGTACTTTCGTGGCCGAGAACAACCATGGCCGCCGAGTCGCCGACAAGGATGATATCGACTCCAACGCCATCGATGATCTTGGCCGTCATGTAATCGTAGGCAGTCAGAACGGCGATTCTCTCGCCGCTTCGCTTCATCGCTGTTATTACTGGAGCCGTGAGTTTCTTCCGTGCCATTCCTCAGTCCCGTCCGTCGTCGCCGTCGGCAGCCGGCCCGCCCACCCGCCTTCATGGGGATAGACGCGCCGCGTCTATCCTCTCGCGCCGATGGGAACGTAGTACGCGGTTCCCGCGACGTGTTCTTCTATCTCTTTCGAGAGTTCCTCGAAATCAGACGTGTTCTCGACGAAATCGATGTCGTTCGTATTGACAACGATGAGAGGCGTGTCGTCGTAGTGGAAGAAGAAGTAGTTGTACGCCTCATTGAGAGCGTCGATGTACTCCTTTGACATGTCGCGCTCGAATTCCCGTCCCCGCTTGCGGATGCGCTCCATAAGAACCTCGGTGGAAGCCTGAAGATAGACGACCACCTCAGGTCTCGGAATGTCACGTTCCACCATGTCGGCCAGCCGGGTATAGAGGGCCAGTTCGTTGTCATCAAGGGTAAGGTTCGCGAAGATCCGGTCCTTCGCAAAGAGATAATCTGAGACAACTCGTTCCATGAAGAGATCGAACTGCTTGAGCTCAAGCTGCTGCTTGTGTCTCGACAGCAGGAAAAAGAGCTGCGTCTGGAACGCATACCCACGCATGTCGGAGTAGAACTTCTCAAGGAAAGGATTCTCCTCCACGACCTCAAGCTTGAGGTGAGCGCCCCAGGTCTTAGAGAGAAGCATCGCAAGTGTTGTCTTGCCGGCCCCGATCACTCCCTCGATCGCTACGTAGTTTTTCTTCGACAAGTCGCCTCCTGCTGGTCCGGCCAGGATGGATCGCCCGTACGTACGACATCCCCCGCTGTCCTGACGAAAGTCTGGAGCAGCTCAGCCGGGCTGCTTTCTTCACCAGGGATTCCGATATCTGGAGCGATCTCCACGAGCGGCACAAGCACAAACGCGCGTTCCGTCAGTCGCGGATGCGGAATCGTCAGATCGTCTGATACCTCGGAGACATCCCCGAATAGCAGGATGTCGAGATCGATCGCCCTCGGCCCCCAGCGAACACCCCGGAACCGGCCCAGGCGTTGCTCCACGGCCATCAGCTTTCGGAGAAAACCGTAGGGATCGTCATCGGTCTCGATCTCGGCGACTGCGTTCAAGAAAAGCGGCTGGTCGGTCACGCCGACCGGCGCCGTCTCATAGAGGGATGAAACCCGCACAACGCGACTTCGCTCAAGCGCGTCCATTTCCAAGAGCGCCGCGGCCAAGTAGGCCTCGCGATCGCCCAGATTGGAACCAAGACCGATCCAGGTTCTTGTCATGCTCTCTCTTATCTGGTGCGGACTACCTCTATCTCAACGTGGTCGATCGAGCCTGCGATAGGAACACTCGGTTTGCGGATGCGGACAACGACCTCGATCACATCGAATTTCTTGATTATGTCTCTGGCGATCTTATCGGCCATTGCTTCGAGAAGATGGTACTTCTCGTTCACTACCTCCGCCTCTACAAGTCTATAGACGGCTTCGTAGTTGACCGTTTTCTTCATATCATCAGTGGCCACAGCTTCTGAGAGATCAGCGCGAATATCAACATCGATCTCGAATCGCTGCCCAAGCTCGCGCTCGTTCTCAGATGCCCCGTGGTAACCGTACAGCCGGATGTTCGCAAGCGATACCGTGTACTCAACCATGTCAGATCACCTCCAATGCGCCCGTCTCCCTCTGCGCCATGCGCCGCCAAACAGCAGGGCTCTCTGCAGACACACTACAGCATCCGCCCAATTCTATCAACGGCCTCAGCTATCTGTTCTTCCGGAGCAGTGAGAGCCATGCGGACATACCCCTCGCCGCTTGGGCCGAAACCTGCACCGGGTGTCGTCACAACGTGAGCCTCCTCCAGCAGTCGCGATGAGAACGTCAGAGAATCCTCCCCGGTCGGGATGCGCGCCCACACATAGAATGTCGCGTGCGACGGCGGAACATGCCACCCGATTCCTCCCAGCCCCTCAATCAGTACGTCTCTGCGCCTTCTGTACGTTTCAACCTGCTCATCAACCCGTTCCTGCGGAAGCGCAAGGGCAACCTCAGCCGCCATCTGGATAGCCGTGAAGACACCCGAATCCATGTTGGACTTCACGGCTGCGAGGGCGTCAAGCACGTACTCATTCCCGATCGCGAAGCCGACTCGCCATCCCGTCATATTGAACGTCTTTGAGAGAGAATGAAACTCGATCGCGACGTCTCTCGAACCTCTGGCCTTGAGAATGGAGTGACGCTCTCCCTCGAAGAATATTTCCGAATAGGCTGCATCGTTGACACACAGAAACCCGTGCTCGTGGGCGAGGTTGACTGCAAGCTGGAACAACTCCGGATCTGCTGGAGCGCCGGTCGGGTTGTTCGGATAGTTAAGGAACATGAGCTGCGCGGCTTCCATCGACTCCCGCGACAACCCATCCAGATCCGGCTTGAAACCCAGCTTGGCTTCGAGAGGTACGTGCTTGATCTCTCCTCCCGCCAGCCACGATGCGGCCTGATAGACCGGGTAACCCGGATCAGGCACAATCGCCATGCGCCCCGGATCGAGCACGGCTACAGGCAGGTGCGCGAGCCCTTCCTTTGTCCCTATTAGTGTGAGAACCTCACGCTCAGGATCAAGGTTCACGCCGTAGCGTTTCCCGTACCACTCTGCAAAAGCCGTACGTAGCGACAGCTCGCCTCGCTGCGATGGGTAACAATGCGTAGCGCTGTCCCAACAAGCGCACTGAAGCGCCTCAACGATCTCGGGAAAAGTCGGGAGATCCGGATCCCCGATGCCCAGATTCACAACGTCAACGCCCCGCGATATCAGTTCGTTCTTTGCCCGGTCCATCTCGACAAAGAGGTACGGCGGGAGTGCTTCAAGTCGCTCTGCACGTTTGAATCGTATCATCAGTAGCCAGTTCCTCGACGCGGTGTGAATAGCTTCCGGCGGGATGAGGCTAACCCGCTGCCTCGCGGGGTGTCAACGGGAAAGCGCCCCCTTGGATCCACGCTATCCGCGTGAGGAGGCGCTTACCATGCGAAATGCCGGACTACTGGATCAGTAGATGAGGCTGTACCTGAGCTCTTCGGAGCCCGCCGGCGCGCGCAGAATGAGATTGTGATCCCCCAGACTCTCATCCGGGCACTCGACGGTGTAAACACTGGAGCCGCTGCCGAAGGTCACAAGCGTCGCCGTACTCGATTCCGCCCCTTCAGCACCACTGAACGTCGTCGTTCCATCACCGTTGTACGCCGAGTAGACCACGCTGACCTGGTAGTCGTTCTCAAAACCCGTAACCGTGCACACACCGCCTGCGACAGGATCACCAGACGCCAGCTCCAACGTCCATGGTGTGTAGTGGGGAATCACAATGAAGTAGGTGTTACCTGCCCACACGGTACCCTGATCCCTGACTATCCGGAAGGAGCTGGCGCTGAAGCCACCGAGTTGGGCGGCATTCAGGTCTTCGCACATGGTCCCGTTGCTGATCGGAATCTGGCCGCTGCTGTTGCCGGTGCTGTACCCATCGATCATGTCGGCATTCAGATTCACGCACAGCACGAGATTGTTGAGAGCCAGGTCACCACTGCTGTTGCCGGGAACGTCGCCATGCAACATGTCGGCATTGAGATTGTCGCACATTGCGCCATTGCTCACGGCGACTTGACCGTTATCGTTCCCGGCACTGTACCCATCCAGCATGTCTGCGTTGAGATTCGTACAGACAGTGCCGTTGCTCACAGCGATCTCACCACTCTCATTGCCGGCCCCGTAGCCGTCGACCATATCGGCATTGAGATTCGTGCATTCGGTGGTGGAGGTAACGACTACCGGCGCGAGCCCACCTGGCAGAGTGGACAGTACCTGTCCGCCTACATGGATCACGCCCTGGACGCCCGCATCACCGGTGACATCCAGAGTGTGCGCAGGAATTTCTGTTCCGATGCCGACAGATCCGGAGAACGAGGCGCCCACGAACTCAGATGGTCCAAAGACCGCCAGACCGCTTTCGAGCTGAGTGCTCTGATTCACTGTCATCGTGCCGGTCGCGACAGCATTTCCATAAACAAGGATGTTGCCTTCGACCTCGAGCGCCTCTGACGGATACGCTGAGCCGGGTCCGACTGCAACGTTCCCACTGTGCCACACGTCCGTACCATTGATGACCCAGTCATCGTCGCCGGTTGCTGCCGGTTGTTGCCACGTTCCCGTACCCATGGCATTGGTCACGAGGATGTACCCGTCCGATGCGCCGGTGCTCATATTGAAGCCGTCTACCGTAACCGTACCGTCGCAGCTGAACGGAGCCGTACACACGATGCCGCCGGCGCCCGAGACGGTCAGGGTTCCGTCGATACCCACATCACTACTAAGCTGAGTCTGTCCGAGCACGTCGAGGTCATTGTAGAAGCAGACCTTGCCCCTGACCTCAAGCGCGTCGATGGGGTTCGCAGAGCCCACACCGATCCCGACATCACCTACATGCCAGATATCGTCTCCGCTGATCTCCCAGTCGTCGTCTCCGTCCGGGATACCGCCCACGATCGAATCAGCCACGGCCGCACGCAGAGCATACGGTGCAGATGCGAGCTTGACTCGCGGCGATAGGATGTTCGCACCCACTTCGATCTCAAGCCAGTACTGTGCGTCGAACGACGCGCCCAGCGGGTCGAATTCACCCAGTGTGACACTGAAGAGACCATCGAGAACGTCAACGGTCTGTGATTCCGTCCACACGCTGTTGCCGTCAAACTCAGCGTCATAGAGCGTGAATACCATTGCGTACGCATCATCCGGCACGATCGCGCCGGCGTCATCACGGAGCACACCCTGATAGCTCATGGTCTCCGGCACTGCGGCTGTAATCGTAACCGCTGCCAGCAAGAATATGATCGCTGTTGCTGTCGCTCTCATTACATCCTCCTTGGCGAGAACCACACGTTTTTCAGGCGTATTGTCTCCCAAGTGATGCATTTTGTCAATGCGCGAGGCCACTCCCGGACCTGTAAATCCCTCCACAGAACTGTACGGTTCCCGGGGACCACAGGCACCCCCACAGAACTGTACGGCTCGCGGGCGCCGCACGCTCCCCCACACACATCCACAACTCCCGGAACCTGCAAGATTCACCATACTAATGAAACCGACCAGCGACGTGCGCCGGCCGGTTTCACTTCTCGATTCACAACTCCCGCACAGAAGCAGCTGCGGTACCGCAGGCAAAACCTAGCCAGGATAGTAGACGGCCGTCATCTGAGCTCGTATGAACTGATCCCATGCATCCTGACCACTCAGCATCCTGCCCATGAGATAGTACGTGTACGTGCCTGCACTCGCGATCGAATGCGTGCTATGAACACTGAACGACCTGTAGTAGCTCCCAATCGGCTCACTCGCCAGCATGTAGTGGGCCACTATCGTGGGATTACTTCCCATGCTTGTCGCACTCGTCGAGTGATTCAGCTGCACGTGATCGGCTGTCGAGTTGTTCACGTGGTTGATCCCGGTCCAGACAGTTGATGTACAGATGATGTAGCCCGGACCCGGAACTGTCAGGCTCACCTGGGTATCATCGAACTGGGTCGCCGTTGCCCCAATCGTCGTCGCCGTCTCCTCATCGTGCACGTCGACGAGATGCTGGGGCTGCCATGTAGCGGTCCCAGACGCATTGGAGGTCAATGCGTAGCCGTTCGAGGGGCTCGTGGTCATCTTGATCCCCGTGGCCTCAACCGTACCATCGACGTCGAGCTTGGAGGCCGGCACCGTCACCCCTATGCCGACATTCCCCGTATCGTCGATCATGACCGTGGAGACATCGTCGGGTTTGAGCATGATCCGACCGCCGGGACGGTTATTGGCGATGACCATCATCGACCCGTACGAGGGACTATCGTCGTCGTAGCATGAGATGAAAGCCACATCACCGTCCTCGTTGCGGAAGGTGACCCGCTCGGCGGAGTTAGCAGTAGTGTCCTGATTCTCGATCGTGATGGATGTGGTCCCCGTCGTGTCGGCACGCACGTGCAGTTTCCCGCGCGGCGAGGATGTCCCGATACCAACATCGCCCGGCACAGCCGCATACATGTCGTCACCAGCGATGGTCCAATCGCTGTCGCCGCCTCCGCCTCCTCCGATCTGCCACGTCCCGACACCGGAAGCGTTCGAGGTCAACACGTAGCCGTCGGATGGCGAGGTCGTCAGCTTGAACCCAAGCATCTCCGCTGTGCCGTCGACATCAAGCTCCGATCCAGGTGAGGTCACCCCGATGCCGACATTGCCGGTGCTGTCGATGATGACAGTTGATAGGCCATTGGCCTTAAGCATCATCCTGCCACCGTCACGGTTGTTGGCGATGACCATCATC
>JAUVLP010000172.1 GCA_030600655.1 Candidatus Eiseniibacteriota bacterium | reverse complement strand
CACAGTTAGGACAGAGGAAGGAAGCTTGAAGTGCAGCTTGCCGCCACGGAAAGCTGGAACAGGCAACCGTAAGGAAGAAGCGAATCATACTTCACATCGAGTGCGAGAATCCTGTACAATAGAAGAACAAACGGGAGAGGGTGAGGAAATACGGTGAGCGAATAGGCGGCCTATCTATCGGATAGAAAGGATGGGACTGTGAGGGTGGGAACGAAACAGGTTATTACAAACCTTTCGGAGACGGGATCCATTTCATGGTTATGCCGATGGTTCCGCGAAGCGTGGGTTTAGGTTGCAAGCACGAGTGGGAAGCTTGCTGGATTTGATTGGACAGCTTCGCCTCTGTATGCTTTTGTGTGCGAATAGAAATGCGAATATGTGGAAATGGGAGCTGGGATTCGAGGAGCGCGAACAACAGTGATGCACAGAAGCAGTGAACATGGATAATCGGTTCTTCGAACATCCTGTCCTTAACTCTCCATACGAGGAGCCAAAACTTCACTGGGAACTTGATGCCGAAGGGCAGCCAACACAGAATGTCATTAAGTCACGGCGCCGTGCGTCGTTCATAACGCCAATACCGAAACCGAGAAAACACAAGAACTCCGGCGCACAACAGCTTGTCTTCGATGAAGGCAAAGGCCTCTCAACGCCTGACCAAGTCTATAATGTTACCTCAATCATAAACCAGGTGCGCGAACATGTGAACGCGTGGCGCAACAAGCAAGATCCAAACGACTGGCACGTCACCCCAGAGACGGCCCGACTTCTGCAGCACTGGCGACACCACCATTTCAGCAACATCCGCCCGTTCTTCTGCCAGATCGAGGCTATGGAGACGATTATCTGGCTGACCGAAGCTGCCCCGCACTTGAGGAAGAAGGAGAAGACGCTTCTAGAGTACCTGGCAAACGCCAACAACGATGCCAATCCGGAACTCATGCGCATTGCCCTCAAGATGGCAACGGGAGCTGGCAAGACGACCGTTATGGCAATGATCATTGCATGGCAGACGATCAACGCGGTGCGGCGACCTGGTAGCAAGAAATTCACAAGAGGCTTCCTTGTGATGACACCCGGCATCACGATTCGAGACCGTCTTCGTGTGCTGCAGCCGAACGACCCTGACAGCTACTACGCCAGTCGAGAACTCGTTCCACGGGACATGCTTGATGATCTCAACCGTGCGAAAATCGTCATCACCAACTACCACGCATTCATGCTTCGCGAGCGGATGGAGATCTCCAAGGGCGGACGGTCTCTCCTGCAAGGGCGAGGAGAACCGCTGAAGACGCTGGAGACCGAAGGACAGATGCTCCAGCGCGTCATGCCAGGCCTTATGGGGATAAAGAACATCATCGTGCTGAACGATGAGGCGCACCACTGCTATCGCGAGAAGCCGGGCGAAGCGGATGATGAGGCCCTCAAGGGCGATGAGCGAAAGGAAGCCAAGAAGAACACGGAAGCGGCCCGCGTGTGGATCACGGGGTTGGAGACTGTTGCTAAGAAACTTGGCGTTTCCCGAGTCATTGACCTGTCAGCGACTCCTTTCTTCCTCAGCGGATCAGGCTATGCAGAAGGCACGTTGTTCCCCTGGACGATGAGCGATTTCTCGCTCATGGATGCCATCGAGTGCGGCATCGTCAAACTGCCTCGTGTACCTGTCGCTGACAACATCCCTGGCGAGGAGATGCCGAAGTTTCGAAATCTTTGGGAACACATCCGATCCAAGATGCCGAAGAAGGGGCGAGGAAAGGCCAAGAATCTCGATCCTTTGGGCTTGCCAACACAACTTGAGACCGCCCTGGCGGTTCTGTACGGCCACTACGCCAAGACATACAAGCTGTGGCAGGATGCAGGTATCCGCGTACCGCCTTGCTTCATCATCGTCTGCAACAACACGTCGACCAGCAAGCTCGTCTACGACTACGTCTCGGGATTTCTCCGGGAGAATCAGGATGGGACCAGCAAGCTGGAGAACGGTCGATTGGAGTTGTTCCGCAACTTCGATGAGCATGGCAACCCAATTGCTCGCCCGCGGACACTTCTGATCGATAGCGAGCAGATTGAGTCCGGAGATGCGCTCGACAAGAATTTCCGGGCGATGGCCTCTGACGAAATCGACCGGTTCCGTAGAGAGATCATCGAGCGCACCGGCGATCGGCGCCAAGCAGAGAACATCACCGATCAAGACCTGCTACGCGAAGTCATGAACACGGTCGGCAAGGAAGGACGGCTCGGCGAGTCGATCCGCTGTGTGGTCTCGGTTGCAATGCTGAGTGAAGGCTGGGATGCCAGTACCGTTACGCACGTCCTCGGTGTGCGCGCTTTCGGGACACAGCTTCTCTGCGAGCAAGTCATCGGACGCGCTCTGCGGCGGCAGTCGTACGAACTCAACGATAAAGGCTTGTTCAACGTCGAGTATGCCGATGTCCTCGGTATTCCGTTCGACTTCACTGCTAAACCTGTTGTTGCTCCACCACAGCCTCCGCGGCCTACAGTGCATGTTCATGCTGTTCATCCCGAACGCGATGAGCTTGAGATTCGCTTTCCGCGAGTCGCCGGCTACCGTGTCGAGCTGCCTGAAGAGCGATTGACTGCGCAGTTCAATGACGACTCGATCCTGGAACTCACACCAGACATCGTGGGCCCATCGATTACAAGAAACTCCGGAATCATCGGCGAGGGTGTTGACCTGACCCTTATCCACACCCGGGATCTGAGGCGTTCGACGCTGCTGTACAACCTCACGCATAGATTGCTGGCGACGAAGTGGCGCGATCAAGGGGAAGAGCCGAGATTCCATCTGTTCGGGCAGCTCAAACGGATCACCAAGCAGTGGCTCGATACGTGCTTGGTCTGCAAAGGGAATACCTACCCGGCTCAACTGATGTACCAAGAGTTGGCGGACATGGCGTGCGAGCGAATCACCGCGGCCATCACGAGGTCGATGCAAGGGACGTACCCGATCAAAGCCGTGCTCGATCCCTACAACCCGACCGGCTCAACGAACCACGTAAGCTTCAACACAACGCGAACCCATCGCTGGGAGACGGATGCGCGGCGGTGCCATATCAACTGGGTGATCCTTGATAGCGGCTGGGAGGCCGAATTCTGCCGTGTGGCCGAGGCCCATCCAAAGGTCCTGGCCTACGTCAAGAACCACAACCTTGGGTTGGAGGTTCCGTACAAGTACGGCTCGACGATGCACATTTACATCCCAGACTTCATCGTCTTGGTCGATGATGGCCACGACGATCCACTGCATCTGATCGTCGAGATCAAAGGCTACCGGCGCGAGGATGCGAAAGAGAAGAAATCGACCACGGAAACCTACTGGGTGCCGGGCGTCAACAACTCAGGGAGCTACGGACGCTGG
>JAUVLP010000047.1 GCA_030600655.1 Candidatus Eiseniibacteriota bacterium | reverse complement strand
AACGATCCGCGATTGCTCCATCATAGGCAACACGGGTGGGTCAGTGGGTGGGGGAATGTACCTGCAGAGTGCCTACGGAGCGACGATCGAGCGGTGTTCGTTCATCTCGAACTCGGCCGATTTCGGCGGAGGCGTCCGCCTGACGTCTGTTGTGCTCACGGACTGCCTCATTGTCCTGAACACCGCGCTGGGAAGTGGACATGGCGGCGGCGTTCTCGCGTCCGGTGGCGGGCTTCTGAACTGCACCGTGGCCTATAACCAAGGGGCGGGAACCGGCAGTGGAATCTTTGTGAAGTACGGGACGCCCTCGATAACAAACTGCCTTATCGCGTTCAACGAGAACGGTTCGGGCATTGAGACTTTCCGGGTCGAGGACTTCCCGACCATCACTTGCTGTGACGTCTATGGTCACACTGACGGTGACTACGACGGTGTGAACCTTCCGGATCAGACGGGCGTGGGCGGAAACATCTCGGTCGACCCGCTCTTCTGTGAGGAGCCGCACGACGTCTACTCCGTCGATGCGGCATCACCGTGCCTCGCGGGGAACAATGGCTGTGGAGTCCTCATGGGTGTGAATGGCGAGGGCTGCGACAGCCCGGTGAAGAACACAACGTGGGGCGCCCTCAAGGCGATGTACCGGTAGGAGCGGACGGATTCGAGACAGAGCGGATCACATGACGGGGCCCCGTGCTGCAGCACGGGGCCCCGCTTCTTCAATCTAACGCCGGCCGCTCAAAACACTATCGATACTGTGCCTTGATTGATCCCCATGTTGTTTCCTCAACAGGGTTATAGTAGTCGTCATCGATCTCGAAGATGAACGGGCCGGTAACGATACCCGAGCACCAGAGCGTCCTCCCGCGGATGGTGCGACCCACGGCCAGCGAGGTTATCATGAAGCCGGTTGTCGGACCGTTGTAAGCGGCGATCTGGTTCATCTCGGCGTCACACACGTAGATCATCCCGACCATGAAGTCGGTGACGTAGTAGTACCCGGTCTCCGGATCGTAGTCGAGGGATCCTCCGGTGCCCGTCGGGTGAGGATACACCGCCACCTGCTGGAAATCGGCGTCGCACTTGACGATCAGGCCGTTCGTGTAGCTGGACAGCCAGAAGTGTGACCCGTCGAAGCATATTCCGACAACGCCGTCGCAGATGGACTCGATGTCCCAGGAGTTGACGAGCGTCCCGTCGAGGGTGAACTGGAACACGCGGTCCGTAAGGGGATCCTCGGTGTGGCCGTCCTTGTCGGTGATGTAGAGATGCGCCTCACGAGTGGGTGTCTCCACGTAGCACACGCCGCCGGCCAGGCAGTGAGACTCCGTGAATCCCAGCTGTGCCAATGCGTTGAAGAGGAACGTTGCTGTTCCATCGGGCGTGATGGAGTAGACGTCCGACGGCCACTCGTCGACGTGATAGAAAACACCGTTTCCCTCGACCCAGTCGATACCCAGGGGCGTGTCTCCGGGCGCGGGAAACGAGTCGATGATCGCCCTCGAGAGACCTCCCTCAGTTCCGATGAAGCTGGCGTCGTTCCAAACACTCACGCCTCCGGCCACGGCCGTTCCGCAGATGAGTGCCAGGATGGCGAACACGATAGCTGTTCTTGACATGAACATCCTCCCTTTGGGGTCGCAGGGCAGGGGCATTCCATGCACTGCCTGCGACCAGTAGAATACCAATCATAGTTACCACAATGATACGGTCGGAGATCCATCGAGTCAATGCGAGGTTCGGGGTTGACAAGAGGTGACTGGGGTGCGAATGCTGAAGTATGAGGATCGGTGTCATCAAGATCATGAGGGCTGGGCTCCCCCCTGGGTCTGACCGACGTAAGACGAGAGGAGGGTCGAAATGCGCTATGTGGCGATTGCTCTCATAGTCGTGTGTGTTTCCGGAGTTGCCTTCTCGAATCCGGGACCCGCGACGGACTATCTGTACTTCGACGTCGGCGGTGGGGCGAACTGCATCTGGCCGCTCGAGAACGAGACGTTTACCGTGACTGTGTACCTTGGGGATCTCGGGCTGTTCACCGACGACGGGATCACGGAGATCTCTCTCCGCTTCGATCGCACGTTCGAGGGAATCAAGCTCGGACAAACGAGCTGGTTGTACGGATCGGAGTCCGGTGACATCGAGGACTCCGGCTTGACTCTGAGCACGCCCCTGAGGGAGTGCGCCACACCGAGCCAGTTCGGCCTCATTCCTATCGTCTCGGTTGAGTATCTCTATCTCGGCGGACCCGGCACCATCACGCCCGCGGCGCACGCGTCGGCGGGCAACTCTCTTGTCAATTGCCACGATGTAGATGTCACTTGGTATCTCTACGGAGATTTCAATACAGGGGGCACCGTGGGTGTGGGGATGGAGCCGCCCGAAGGATGTCTGGGCGGCACGCCTGTTGGTGACGTGTCATGGGGTGTCGTGAAGGCACTGTATCGATGAGCGGCGCCTGCGAACAAGGAGCATGCTACGGTTAGGGACAGACGATACTTGGGCGCCCTCCTGCTGTTTGTGATTCTCGCCATCTCGATTCTTGCCGGTTGCGGCAAGAAGGACGCGGGAAACATCGACCCCAATATTCCACCGGAGACGGTCCTGAGCTCGTCACCCGATGCCGGCGACACCGTGAGCTACCGGGTTCGTATGAATTGGTTCGGCTGGGACCCAGACGGCGAGGTCACTCACTACCTGATGATGTGGGACAGCCTCGACTGGACCAGCACTGTGTGCACGGAAAGCACTTTCTGCGTTTCGGCCCAGGTCGATACCGTCGACTCACTCTACACGTATGGCTACCACACCTTCTCCGTGAAGGCGGTCGACAATGAGGGAGAGGCTGACCCGACTCCGGCCACGATCTCGTTCTCGGCCTTCAACGTTCTCCCGGAGACCGAGATCACAGATGGACCGGCAGGGATAACGGGCAGCTTTGTCGACATCGCGTGGCTCGGCTCCGACAGCGACGGCGAGATCGCCGGCTACGGATACATGCTCTTCGAGCGAATCAACTTCGATTGGGTCGAGGTGGCGTCGGAGGACAGCCTGGGGGTCGCCGAGACCACTATCAGCTTAGGCCCTCTCTTCGGAACATACCGGTTCGAGGTCTGGGCCTACGACGATCAGTGGGGGGCGGACCCAACGCCGGCAGCTCTGGAGTTCAGCTGTTATGCCGGACCGACTGGACACCTCAACATCCGATCCAACGTTTTCCGTACAATGGTCTTCCGCGGCATGGATTGGGAAGAAAGCTATTCGCCCTACATGCCGATACAGATCCTGGCCGGAGAGGCTCTCTCATTTGACTGGAGTTCCGATGTCGACCTGGCCGGATACCGCCATGCGTACGACGACACATCGAGCTGGCCCGCGTGGTCGATATCCGACACCCACTTCGAGATCCTTCCCGAACCCGGAACGCACTCGCTCTACGTGAGCGTACTGGATGTGCACGGGGGCATGATACGAGGGAGGATACGTTTCACCGCTGTCGAGGCCGGTCTGGATAACTACATCCTGATTGTCGATGACTATGACGTGCACGAGGAGGTTCCCCACTGGGGGACAGACGCCGACCGGACGGAGTTCTACGATCTTCTTGTTGCTCCGTACGGGGAACGGTACGAGTGGGAGCCGTCAGCCCACACGGTAGCTGGTGTGCCGCAACCGCCCGACGTCGATGCTCTCGCAGGTGCGTCGACCGTGGTCTGGTATGCTGATTTCGATAATACGGTGCTTGGAGATATCTTCGATGTGTATGCGCATCCTCTCTATGAGCCGTTGTCTGCGTACGTTCGAGTAGGCGGCAATCTGATACTGTGCGGGTGCGAGGTGCTTAGTCAGATCCTCGATGAGAATTATCCGATCAGTGTATCGGCGGCGGACACCGCGCGCGGCGCAGTCTTCGTTCGTGACATCCTCCACGTCGGTGAAGCCGACAACAGCGGCTACATCGCCAACAAGAACGATCCCTGGAACTACGGCTACTGTTTCTACGGCGCGCTTCCGGTTGGGGGAAGCGGGTTCGAGCCTGTGTATATCGACAGCGTCGGTCCGGGGGGATGGCCAGAGCCTGGGAAGTGGTGGCTCTACACCGGTACGTACCCGAACTACACGAGATGCGGGCTGCCGGGTGTGGAGAAGGTCTTTGCCTTCCAGGGGACGGCGCAGGAGTTCCTGATGATCGATGCGTTTCTCAACTCGAATTACGAGGATGAGCCGTGCGGGCTGCTCTATCTCTCGGGCGATAATCACGGCAATGTCTGCTACTGCGGTTTCCCGTTCTACTACCTACAGACACCGCAGGCTCAGCAGATGGTCCATGAGGTCCTCGATTTGTTCGGGGAGGAGAGGCAGTAGGGGTTCCGTCGGGTCAGGCCTTGACCGATGGAATCACTCCCCGTTCAACGGCGGCCGTGAGAAACGGCTCCGCTTCTGCCTTGCCCTCGATGTAGTCATCCATCCAACCATCCGGGACGGGGATGGCTTCGTACAGTTCGGCTCGCCGTGCCTCGAGCAGGAGCGGGGGACGTTCCATGAAATCCGCGGCAGAACAGACCTTCCCGCCGGCGCTCTGGGACAGCTCTTCCAACCACTGAGCGCCGGTTTCACTACGCATGAGATGATGATCGACGATGAGTGTGCCCACGCTGTTCGCGAGACGCAGGGCGTTTTTCCAGGCGCTTTCCCATGAATGAGTTCCCAGAGAGTTGAGATAGAGCGGTGGGCCGCCTGCGAGGACGGTATCGGGTCGCCACCTGATGATCTGATCCACGGCCTCGCTGTTGAGTAGCTGGATATCCGAGGCATGTACGAACACCCCGTCCTCCAACTCGATGCGGGTCATCATGACCGTTCCCAGATGAGCGCTCGCTTCGCCGTGCAGCACGGGTGGCGAAAACGACAGCGGGCCTTCAGTGCGGCCTTCGACAACGCGCAGACCGCCTCCCATGAGTTCCTTCAGGTCCTGAAAGCGGCGGCGCATCTCAGGATGAGACTCGTCGCCGTTCTTGCTCCAGCTGTGGAGTTCCGAAAAGCGCTCCGGCAGCATGTCAAAGGAGAGCTGGAACGGATTGGCGTCCTTGAGGGGGACATGGTCACCGTGGAAATGGCTGAATACGACATCGGTGGCATCATGCAGCAGCTTCACAATGCTGTTGCGCACATGCCGACCCACGGCTATCTGGACGGGATGAGGGCGGCGGCCGTGGCGGTAGGAGCCTAGAGCGAGTCCCGGGTCGATGACAATACGACGACTGCCCACGGTCACGGCACAGCACAATCCGCGCACTCCGAGCGACTCTGCGGCAACGATTTGGATGTTTTTCATTGCTCTCGGGCCTCGGTTCTTAATGCGTTCAGCAAGAGGACTCCGGCAGTCAGGGAACGGTCGCGGCTCGCTGAAATGCCCGTTTCATGCTACTCTCCCAGTCACCGGGTGTCGAAATGCGCGGGTCTCTCGATTCTACACGCAAGGGGGCAGTTTATGAACCCGAAAGCACTGGAGAAGATCAGCTACGGGATGTACATACTGACATCGAGGAAGGACGGCAAGTTCAACGGGCAGGTCGCCAATGCCGTTTTGCAGGCAACTGCGGATCCGGCAAGCATCACAGTGTGCGTCAGTCACGACAATCTGACTCACGAGTTCATCGAGCACAGCAGAGTCTTCACGCTCTCGGTTCTCTCGGAAGGAGCTCCGATGAGCCTCATTGCCGGCTTCGGGTACAGGGGCGGGCGGGATCACGACAAGTTCGAGGGGGTCAACTTCAGGGAAGGTCAGAACGGCGCTCCGATCGTTCTGGATTCCGCCGTGGCCTTCCTGGAGTGCGAGCTGATCGACCAGATGGATCTGGGCAGCCACACGATGTTCGCCGGCAGGCTCGTCAATGGAGACGTGTTGTCCGATGAGACCCCGATGACGTATGCCTACTACCACACCGTCAAGGGCGGGAAGTCACCGAAGAACGCACCCAACCACGTTTCTGTGGAGAGTAATACTGCTGCGGCCAAGGCCAAGTCAGGGAAGAGAAGGACGTAAGGAACATTAACCTTACCATGGTTTCATCCTGTCAAGATACAGCGTCTCCGGGAAACCCGGAACGGTTCAGCTTGGCCTTGCAGTTTGAGAGAAGAATCGCGATTTCCTGCTGCTGACTTCTGCTTTGTGCTTGCCAAGACGCGAAAACAATGCTAACATTACAACTGTTGTGAGCCTGCGCCAGATGGTCTTGGCGGCGGGCTTATAGCCTTACCGTGGCCCGAGGTCGCGGGCGATATCCGATCATCTCTCGGATTGCCCGTTTCGTCGGGGCGACAAGCGCCGGCCCATGTTGTCTTCTCTCAGCGAACTTCACAGCCGACCCTGAACTCTTCAGGCAGATGCAGATTCACCGTGACCCGGAGTCGCGGGCGAGTCCAGCCCAACCGCAGAGCAGTTGCGATCGTCCAGTGTTTCACAGTACGAGGGGAGGTGAGAACCCAAGCGAGTATCTGAGGAATCCGGCGGTCCGAGCGCAGCTCGTCTGACCGCCATGACGCGTCTCGAACACATCGGCCGGACAGCGCAGCAGGCAGTAACGCCACGCACGGCTCGTATGTCAAGCGAGGCGCAGCGATGCAGGAGAAGATGGAAGGAGATCCAAAATGAAGGGCTTCGTATTGCTTATGGCTTTGGTCCTCTTTGCCGCTCCGGTGGCAGTTGCCGATTGGGCCGTCGACGAGGGATTCGAGAGTGGTTCCATTCCGGGCGACTGGACCGTCATAGATTACGACGGCGACGGTCTCTACTGGACTACCTTCTCCCATGAGATTGTGCACACCGGCAGCTGGATGGCAACGGTGGAAGCCTACAGCAGCAGCGACGGCGACGACTGGCTCATCACACCGCAGGTGCTCGTGAGCGGCGGTGACGTGTTCGAGTTCTTCGCCAGAGCTTGGTATGGCACTGAGAACTTCGAGGTGAGGCTTTCCACGTCAGGTACGGCCGTCGGTGATTTTGACTATGTTCTCGATAGCGGCAGCAACGTGGGAGATGCGTGGGTCGGATACTCGTATGACCTCACGCCGTATGCCGGCCAGAACTGCTACCTGGCCGTCAGGTTCCTGGTAGACACATACTGCCTGTGTGTCGACGATGTGAAGGTTGGCCAGGAGTCGAGCGCAGTAGAAGAGACGAGCTGGGCCATGATCAAGGCAATGTACAGGTAGGCAATGAAGCATCCTGCAGGGGCAGTCCACTGTGGCTGCCTCTGCAGGTTCACTGCCACACGGCCGACGGACTTGCGTGTAGCGAGAGATCCCGAGGTAACACAAGCAAGACAATGGGGAGGTCACAGGTGAAGTACATAGCATTGCTCTCGGCAATCATGCTGCTCGTAGCGCCGGCGGCTCTTGCCGAGACGACTACCGGTCAGGGTGCCGACAGAGCGGGAGATACAGGGATCCTGTCGATCGATCTCCCAACGGATTATCAGCGCGTGGATGTAGATGTGTTTCCATACGGGACGGTAAAGAACTTCGGCGCATCTGATGTCACCGCCGATTTCGATGTCACGTGTGTCATCACGGATGCATCCCTTGCCGTGGTCTACGCCGACACCATCGTTCACACAGGTACAATGGTTTCTGCGCAGACCGATCCTGTGACGTTCACGGAGCCGTGGCATCCGACCGAACTCGGCGAGTACACGGTGACGATGACGACGTTGCTCGCGGGCGACGAGCAGCCGGTGAATGATTCGCTTCAGGGCGACACGGAAGTGGTGCCTCACTACGGCGCCGGCGGTCCTGACGCATTCGGCTATCGCTGGATTGACAGCGATGAACCGGACGGACCGGTCTACGACTGGATCGAGATCAGTGACACTGGGACGTCGACGATCATGTACGGTGTCCCTACGTTCCACGGTGATGACAATTTCTCGGAACCGATTCCACTTGGCTTCACCTTTCCATTCTACGGGTACGACAGAACCCACATGTACGTCGACACGAACGGCGAGATCCTACTGGCCGAGAACAACTGGTACGAGCCCTATCCGGACGCGGGTTGGAACGACGACGGTTTCATATTCAACTACGTCTATCCCATTCCCGGCTATAGCTACATGCCCGCGTTGGTGTCTCCGTACTGGGACGATCTGGAAGCGTTCGAGGGCATCAGCGACGTCTATTTTCAGACCTTCGGTGTTGCGCCGGATCGCTACTGCGTCGTCGAGTGGCACGACTTTGGGTACAACTACGGAGCATCAGAAGACACGACGCTCACGTTCGAGGCGATCTTCCACGAGAATGGTGACATCGTCTTCCAGTACCAGAATGTGAACATAGGGCACAGCGGTTCCGCGACGCTTCACGACAACGGAGCGAGTTCGACCGTAGCCATCCAGAACGACGCCGCGGACGCAGGCCTGTGCTATCTCCGGGAGATCACCGTGAGCGGCCAGTACCTGGGCGTCGATCCACCAGGCAATCTGCTCACAGACGGTCTTGCCATTCTGTTCTTCGCGGGCACCGACGAGCAGCCGCCCGTCTTCAGCTACGAGGAGATCGGCAACACGTTCAACAGCACTCCCGCAACCGCCATCATGATCAACGATATGTCGACCGTGCTGACGGACTCGCTTTACTACAATTATGGCGAGGGCTGGATGGCGGTGTCCCACTCGAGCTTCGAGGCGCCTAACATCTACCACTATGTGTTTTCGGAGATCCCGATAGGCCGCCTCGTGGAGTACTACTTCGTCGCGACAGACGGCTCTGTGGCCGCGAACCGAGGCATGTTCCCGATTGGCGCACCGGAGGAGTGCTATTCGTTCAGGACTCTGCCAACTCACGATGTTGAAGTTCTGCTGGCCCATCCGGGCACGGTTCCCGGCTACCAGGACTACGAGAATATCGAGTTCCCGGAGTTTGTCATGGCGCTGGACGCCGCGGACGTGGTCTACGATATCTACAACTGGGCTGAGCACGAGACGTACCGCTTCGCGGACAAGTACAGCACGATCTTTGTCTACGCCAATTCTGCAAGTGCGAGCGCTGAGAACGACTCACTCGCCGTTGCGCTCATGGAGTTTCTGGACGGGGGGACGAACGGGGATCCCAAGAACATCTTCTTCGCTTCGGACGGTCTTGCGACCTCGCAGCATGCCTATCCCAACAGCAAGCCTATCACCAAGTTCTTCCAGGCGTACATCAGGGGCACCTACGTTCCGGACGGAACCGTCGGCGTCCCGCCGAACGGTGGCACGGACGGGATCGGTGGTCCCTACACGTACGACTACTCCCACGGCAGCGTCATTGGGTGGGCTGGTTCTCCCATCGGCGATGACGGTGTTGAGCTTCCCGTTTACTCCAATAGCCCGGACGTTATAGTCAATGACAACTGTCCGGACTGGTACGCGGACGAGGTCGAGAACCCAGAGATCTGGTCGTGGGCGTCCTTCTCGTTCCAGGATGGTCCTATTGGCGGCTACGCATACGCGTACGAACTGGGCGCAGGCATCTGGCTGGACAACCTCATCTACAAGTCGTTCTTCATGACATTCGACTTGTCACAGTTCACAAGCGAGGCCGACAGAAAGATGCTTATCCAGGACGCCGTTGACTGGTTCGGTATTTCCACGGGAATCGACGAACCCGGCGACGAGGTGTCGGACGTCCGCTCCTCACTGTCGCAGAACCGGCCGAATCCGTTCAATCCGACGACGACGATCGCCTATAACATTGCGCAGCCGGGCGATGTCCTCCTCGAGATCTACAACGTTGCTGGACAGAGGATGAGAACGCTCGTTGATGAGCGCAGATCGTCCGGTCCCCACGAGGTTATGTGGGATGGAAGGAACGACCACGGCGAGTCCGTTGGAAGCGGAATTTACTTCTACCGGATTATGTCGGACGAGTTCACGTCCATGAAGAAAATGATCCTTCTCAAGTAGCTGAGAGGAAGACGGAGGGACACGTATGAGAACGACGGTGGTGGCAGTGATCATGATGCTTCTGGCGGTGGTATCGGTTTCAGCCGACGTCGGTGTGCTTTCGATCGAAGAACCGGACATGTCAGAGGTTGTGGGCCGAGCTGTCACCCCGTCGGGGACTGTGAAGAACTTCGGTGTCTCGGAAGTGGCGGTGGATTTCGATGTCACGTGCGAGATCGCCGATGAGTCGATGGTGGTGGTCTACACAAGTACGGTAGTTCACTCAAGCACGATCGCGGCGGGCGCCACCGCTATGGTGACGTTCATGGACATATGGGTGCCGGCTGAGCTCGGCGCCTATACGGTCACCATGACAACGGCGCTCGCCGGCGACGCTAACCCCGGAAACGATGCGCTCGAGATCGAGACTGAGATCGCTCTGCACTACGGGATCGGCGGGCCGGACGCGATGGGGTACGAGTGGATAGACAGCCGCGAGCCCGGCGGTCCGGTGTACGACTGGATCGAGATCAGCGAGACCGGCACGTCCACGATCATGTACGACGTTCCG
Organism: Candidatus Eiseniibacteriota bacterium; assembly: GCA_030600655.1. Classification (GTDB taxonomy): domain Bacteria; phylum Joyebacterota; class Joyebacteria; order Joyebacterales; family Joyebacteraceae; genus Joyebacterum. Next base: position 6,485 of record JAUVLP010000047.1, on the reverse strand, counting down.
AGTTTCTCAGGCGACGAGAACTTCTCGGAGCCGATCCCGTTCGGATTCACATTTCCGTTCTACGGGATCGATAGAACCTACATGTACGTCGACACGAACGGTGAGATTCTGCTGGCCGAGAACGGATGGTACGATCCGTACCCGGACTCAGGCTGGGACAGCGACGGCTTTTTCTTCAACTACGTCTTTCCCATTCCCGGCTTCACGCAGATGCCGGCGCTCGTTGCACCTCTCTGGGATGACTTGGAGGCGATCGAGGGAACCGGTGACACCTACTTCCAGACCTTCGGAGATGCGCCCAACCGCTACTGCGTCATCGAGTGGCACGATTTCACGTTCGGCCACGGCACCGTCGAGGAGATGACACTCACGTTTGAGGTCATCTTCCATGAGAACGGTGACATGATCTTCCAGTACCAGGATGTGGTGCTCGGACAGACCGGCACCAACGCTCCTCATGATGAAGGCCGCAGCGCGACGGTCGGCATTCAGAATGACACTGCCGACATCGGCCTCTGCTACGTGCGGGAGATCGTTGTGAGCAGCCAGTATCTGGGCATCGAGCCTCCCGGCAACTTTCTCGAGGATGAGCTAGCGATCCGTTTCTTCATAGAAGCCGATGAGCAGCCTCCTGCCTTTGTCTACGAAGAGATTGGCAACACGTTCGACACTACACCGGGGACGTCGATAACCATCACTGATGCATCAGGAGTGGCGACCGACTCTCTCTACTACAACTACGGTGAAGGCTGGCAGGCCGTGTCTCACGCGAGTTTCGAGGCGCCGAATACGTACAACTATGTGCTGCCGGAGATTCCCATCAGTACTGAGCTTCGGTACTACTTCGCCGCGACCGACGGCTCACCGGCGAGTAACTGGGGGACGCTGCCGGCGGGCGCTCCGGGCGAGTACTACTCCATCCGGATGCTTCCCACGAACGGTGTCGAAGTGCTGTTGGCCCATGCGGGTACGGTTCCCGGCTACCAGGACTATCAGAACATCGAGTTCCCGGTGTTCGTCATGGCGCTGGACGCTGCGGACTTGGTCTACGACACCTACAATTGGGAGGAGTACGAGGAGTACGCCTTCCCGGAGAGCTACAGCGCGCTCTTTGTTTACGGCAACAACATGGGTTCGGGCGCCGAGTCAGACACGCTCTCGGCCGCTCTCACCGATTTCCTCAACAGCGGCACAACTGGCGACCCCAAGAATCTGTTCCTCGCATCGGACGAATTCGGGAACGCGCAGCATGCGCTGGGGTACCTGAGGCCGATGAAGAAGTTCTACAGGGGGTACTTGAGAGCTCAGTACGTTCCTGACGGCACCGTTGGCGTCCCGCCGAACGGCGGTACCGACGGGATCGGCGGTCCCTACACATACGAGTACGACTACGGCAGCATCATCGGGTGGGCAGATTCTCCCATCGGCGACGAGGGTGTCGAACTGCCCGTGTATGCCGATAGCCCGGATGTTATCATCAATGATGACTGCCCGGAGTCCTACTGGGATGAGGTTTCGAATCCCGAACTCTGGTCGTGGGCTTCCTTCTCGTTCCAGGACGGCCCGTTCAGCGGGTACGCATACGGGTACGAGTTGGGCGCCGGCATCTGGCTCGACAACCTGATCTACAAGTCGTTCTACCTGACGTTTGATCTGTCGCAGTTCACGAACGACGACGATATCAAGATGCTCATCCAGGACGCGGTGGATTGGTTCGGTACACCGACGGGAATCGACGAGCCCGGGGACGAGGTTCCGGCCGTCGGCTTCACGCTGTCGCAGAACCGGCCGAACCCATTCAATCCGACGACGACGATAGCCTACAGCATCGCGCGACCAGGCGACGTTCTCCTCGATATCTACAATGTCGCCGGGCAGAAGATGAGAACGCTCGTTGATGAGCGTAGGTCGTCCGGTCCCCACGAGGTCATGTGGGATGGAAGGAACGACCACGGCGAGTCCGTTGGAAGCGGCATCTACTTCTATCGGATCACGGCGGAAGAGTTCACGTCCATGAAGAAGATGATTCTGCTGAAGTAGGATCACAAGAATCGAAGTTCAGGAGTGGTGGGTACGAGTCTATCCCAGTGCTACGGGCACCTCTCGCCAGGAGAGACGGGTGTACATGCCCGTGCCCATGAAACTGTAGAATCCAGGCGGCAGAGGACCAGGGGGTGCAGAGGACCAGGGGATGGGTCCAGTACGCAGCTCGCCCGGATCCGTTCGGACCCGGGCGAGCCTCTGTTGCACTGATGATTGGTCCGGCGATCTTCGCTCATGAAGAGTGCCGGTCGAGCCTGCTACCTGAGCAAGACCATCCGCGTCGACTCAGCCAGGCCATCCGTTGTCATCCGACAGAAATAGACGCCTGATGGAACGTCACCAGCTTCCCAGTAGGCGGAGTGCGTGCCTGCCGTGAAGGTCCGGTCGACGAGCGTCGTGACACGGCGCCCGGCGACGTTGTAGATGTCCAGTCGCACCGGCGACGCCGTGGCAAGTGCAAAGACGATCTCGGTCGTGCCGCGGAACGGGTTCGGGCGATTGAAGTGAAGTCCAGTCTGGACCTCATGCTCGATCCCTCCACTTAGCTCGAACTCAGATGCCCAGCCGCTCTCGCACGCCGTGGTGACGACGTTGGCAGCCGGGTCATACGTCCAGCCGCTGAGCGACACGCCGGTTACAGTGAAGCAGAAATCTGCCGGCGGTGTTTTGTCCTTGTCACCCGTGACCGTTGCAATGCCACCGGATCCCGTGAGTCCGGTCTCCGTGATGGTCGTGGGATCATTGAAGTAACCGCTGACCGTCGCGGCAGAGACCGGAGCGCCTGATTCGTCGACGATGGTCACACTGGCGACGCCACGGTATCCGTTGCCGACGCGCTGACGCACGACCGTGATGTTGGATACATGCATCGTGCTGCCCTGCGGCTCGTCTGTCACGGTGATGTACCCGCTCTTCACCGTGGAGTCGGAGCCCTGCGCGTTTGTTGCCGTCATCGACACCGTGTACGTTCCGATCGACGTGTAATCGTGCGACGGATTCTGAACCGTTGAGGTACCGCCGTCTCCGAAATTCCAACTCCACGATGTCGGGCTGCCCGTTGACGTGTCAGTGAACAGCACCGCCAGCGGCACGTAGCCCGATGTCGGGGTCCCGACGAAATCGGTGACCGGAGGCTGCGGCGTCGCGTTCGATTCAATGTACATCTCATCGATCGAGATTGCGTCGAGCGAGATCGCGTCCCATGCCCGGTTCGTATCGATGACGCGAATGTAGACCGCACCGCTCGTCCCGGAGGGGAGAGGCGCGGAGTAGACCTGCTCCGTCGCGCTCGCGATCGTGAGGAGGTCCACGTAGCTGATGTTGTCCGTCGAGTAGGCGAATGTGAAATTGTCGCCGTCGGAATTCGCCGGACGAGAGGCTTCGAGATGGAACGTAACGGTTGTGCCTCCATCAACGTTGAACAGCCACTTGTGCTCGAGATAGCTGTAACGCTTCCGCGGGTGGCCGGTGTAGAGCTCCTCGGTCACTGTCTCGCGTACGTTGTCGCTCGCATGCGTGTCGAGGTAGCTTCCGCTCACAGTGCCAAGGACGGAGATATCCGACTGCGCGTACGAGCCGGCCATCACCGCGACGTTGATGAAGTCGACCTTCGTCTCGGTGTCGGAGCCGTAGGGGCCCGACACTTCGAGCGACACCGTGTACTTGCCGAGATCTGCGTATGAATGCGACGGGTTCTGGCTGGTCGATGTTCCACCGTCACCGAAGCTCCAGTACCACGACGTCGCGTTCACAGATGAATCCGCGAACTGGACCACAAGCGGTGGCTCGCCCGATACCGGGTCAGCCGTGAAGTCGGCTGTCACTGTCGGGGCCGTAACGGTAATGAAACCGAGCTTCGTCTCGGTGTCGGAACCGTAGCTGTTCGTTGCCACGAGGGAGACGTTGAACGTCCCCGCGCTCGTGTACGTGTGCGATGGGCTCTGTGTGGTCGAGGTCCCACCGTCGCCGAACGTCCAGGACCAGGACGTCGGGCCGTTCGTGGACTGATCTGTGAAGTCCACAGCGAGCGGGAGTTCACCGGTTGTAGGACTGGCGATGAACTCGGCCGTCGGCGGGTAGTTCCCACCGCCACCGACTGCCGCCTCAGCGTCTACCATTCCGTAGCCCGTGTAGCGGTCCCAGCCTGAGCCGGACTCGACATTGATGACGTCCTGAGCCGTCGAGACGAGCTGCTCACGGACTTGTGAGGCGCTCCATGTCGGATTGACTGAGTAGATGAGGGCGCAGACACCCGCCGCGTACGGTGTGGCGCACGACGTGCCGTTGAACCACATCTCGTAGTCCGTGCTCGTGTAGCCGCCGTTCCCGAGGATATCAGTCGTCGGCAGGATCGTCGGGGCGATGACGTCGACGGCACCCGCTGCGTCAGGTGTCGCGACGCCGTAGGTCGAACCCCACCAGCGTTCCCCGTCGCACGTGTAGCCGTTCGGGTCGGTCTGGACTCCGTAGTTCACCTCGCCCGAACTTGAACTCGAGCGCTTCCGGTCGCCGCAGGGCGAGGCAGCGCCGACGCCGACGACGTACGGGTTGTTTGCGGGATAGGGAAGAGATGATTCATTGTAATTGCCTGTTGCCGCGAGAACGATCACATTGTGGTTCCACGCGTACTCAATTGCGGCGTCCGTGTCAGGCTCGCTCGAGAGCGATGCACTGAGGCTCATACTGATGACGTTAGCGCCGTTGTCGACCGCGTAGTAGATGGCCGGCGCCATCGCGGTGATGTACATGCTGCCCGCGCTGTTGGCGATCTTCATCGGCATAATGCGAGAACCGCCGGCGATACCCACCGCTACCGAATTGTTGTCCGCTATCGCGGCCGCAACGCCGGCGCAGCACGTCCCGTGCCCGGCGCTGGAGGAATCGTCGTCAGGGTCGGTATCGTTGTCGCCGTAATCGTACCCCTGGACACAATTGATGTCGGGATGATCCGTGTCTACGCCCGAGTCGATGATGGCGATGATCACATCAGAGCTTCCGTAGCCGCCGAGGGCCGTCCATGCGGCGGGGGCGTTTGCATCGAAGCCGACCGTGCCGACCGGGTCGCCGTTCTCGTGGCTGTGTGTCGACCAGTCGTAGGAGAGGAGCTGGGCCGTGTTGTTGTGTCCCCAGTTTTCGTCGTACAGCGGGTCGTTTGGCTCAAGCGCCGGGTAGAGGCGCCAGTCGGGCAGAGCGTGCTCGATGTTGGAATCGGCCTGGAGTTCGGCCGCGAGTGCCGGCACATCGGCGCTCTCATCGAAGTAGAGCACGAACCAGCGGTCAACACCGAGTTCTCTCGCCAGTACGTGGTCCTGGGGCATGTCGTGCTGGCGCTCGATCCTGATCACACCGGCTTCCGACATCGCTGCATCGAGGATCGCAAGTCCGGTCGCAGAACGCAGAGTTGCACCTCGCTGTAACGGGAGGTCGACGAGGTCAGAACGTCGGAGCGCGTCCGGCGTCAGCTTGATGCGGAGCGTACCGGGTGCATAGGGAGTCGTAAGGTTGGGTGTCCGGGTGAAGCCCTCCTGAACAGGGGCGAATGGTTGTGGAATTGGTGTCTCTGCGCAGGCCGCGGCGGCAAGGAGTACGAGAAGGGCGAGGCCGGTAAGGACGAGTCCGGTTCTGGGATTCACAGCACCTCCTGGGCAGGGTGTCCCCGGGAATGGGACACTCCAAGGTATGTGTGCGCGTCGTGAAGTCTGGGGGGCTCTTCTCCTTTCCAAGCGAGCGTGTGAGATCACCTCTATAACGACGTATCACTCAATGATAGCACATGAAGGAGTGCTTCGGCAAGAGAGAGGGCCCAAGTGAACCTACACAGAACTGTAGATATTGCGTTTGGTGAAGCCGGGGCCGGCACTGGAGAACAGAGCTTGCCCGCCCGGCGCGGTGGGAACATACTGACGAGCGATCGTGGTTCTCACAGTGTGGACCTTGTGAAAGGGGGGTGTCATGAGATCATATGTGACATATGCACTCGCAATCGTCGTCTGTTTCGCGTGTGTGGCGGGAGCTGACATTCACTACGTCGACGTGAACGGTGGCGCGGACTACGAAGCCATCAAGCCGGCGGTGCTGGCAGCAGCCGAAGGCGACACGATCTACGTCGCCGCCGGCACGTACTCCGGTGAGGACAACCGCGATATCAGCTTGGGAGCGAAGAATCTGGAGCTCATCGGACAGGGGACCGTTGTCATTGATTGCGAGGGTTTGGGCCGCGGCATCGCCATGACGAGTGCTGTGACCAATTACAGCACCACCATCAGCGGCTTGACGATCATGAATGGCGCAGCGCGCGACTACGCGAGCGATGGCGGCGGGGGCATCTACTGCCAGCATGCCAGCCCCATCATCGAGTACTGCACCATCACCGGGTGCGACGGAGAATTGGGCGGCGGCATCAAGCTCATATATTCCGACGCTATTATAAGATACTCCTGGAT
>JAUVLP010000238.1 GCA_030600655.1 Candidatus Eiseniibacteriota bacterium | reverse complement strand
GTATCTGCCCGACTTCGTCGTGCTCGTGGACGATGGCAGGGGTGACGACGACCCGCTGCATCTGATAGTCGAGATCAAGGGCTACCGAGGCGAGGATGCCAAAGACAAGAAGGCGACCATGGACACTTACTGGGTCCCGGGCGTCAACAACCTGAAGACGTACGGCCGCTGGGCATTCGCTGAACTCACGAGCGTCTACTCGATTGAGGAAGATCTCTCGTTCGTCATCGACTCTCATCTGAAGCACTCAGCCGCTGGCTCGATCGCTGATGGAGAAGACGACCCATCAGAGATCCCCGTTTCGTAAGGACTAGTCCACATGGCACGGAAGAGGAAGGCCCCCAAGCAGGTCAAGGCGCTGAAGCACGATGACGCTTCCCGCAAGAACATCCCTACTGCGGAGTATCAATCGGTGCTGAAGGAAGACGATGCCAGCCCGATTCGCGTGGCCTACGAGCGTCGCAATCGTGACCTAGATCCCCAGTTGGTCTGGCGCGGCAAGGATGACAGGGACTGGTCTGATCTCGTCGTTCCAGCACCGCCTCTCTTCATTCAGGAGAAGGTCCATCCAAAGGTTGTGATCGATGACCTTCTTAGAACAAGCCATGCGGCTGAGAAGGACGCCGAGGATCAGGTGGACTTGTTCTCCGACTTCAACGGCCTTCCTGACGCCGATGCGAGGATGGAGTTCTACAAGCATGATGCGAATTGGGTCAACCGTATGATCCTGGGCGACAGCCTGCAGGTGATGGCATCGTTGGCGGAACGTGAAGGGCTGCGCGGCAAGATCCAGTGCATATACTTCGACCCGCCCTACGGCATCAAGTTCAACAGCAACTTCCAGTGGTCCACCACCAGCCGCGACGTGAAGGATGGCAAGGCCGAGCACATTACGCGCGAACCGGAACAGGTGAAGGCATTTCGCGATGCGTGGCGAGATGGGATTCACTCGTATCTGACGTATCTGAGGGACCGCTTGACTGTCTGCCGGGACCTGCTTTCTGAAACTGGCTCGGTCTTCGTTCAGATCGGGGACGAGAACTGTCATCTTCTGACTTCTCTATTGGACGAGGTATTCGGTGGCGAAAACCGAATCACCCTTATCCCGTTCGTTACCACTGGTGGTCAGTCTTCGGGTGATCTTGGGGACATCTTCAACTACTTGATCTGGTACGCGAAAAAGAAGGACGTGCTCAAGTACCGGCAGCTCTTCCAGAGTAAAGGGTTGCGCGAAGGTGGCGGTTGGGCGCACTCGCGAGCTGAGCTGCCGGATGGGAGTCGACAGAACCTCGGAGTTCCGGAGGTCAGACGAAGACTTGAAGCTGCTGAGCCGATTCGCCCTTACTCACTGGATGGTGTAGCTTCGCAAGGCTCAACTGCGACGGGAAGTGGAGTGTTCGCATTTGAAGGACGAGAATTCCATTGTGGACACAACGCCCATTGGAAGACATCAACTGATGGGATGGAACGACTGGCTAGCGCTTGGAGAATCGAGAGCTCGACGAACAGCATTCGCTACGTGCGATTCCTCGACGACTTCCCGATTCAGCCGATTACCAACCTATGGGCCGATACGAACCGTCCCGGCTACATCGACGCGAAGGCCTATGTTGTGCAGACCAGTGCGAAAGTCGTGGAGCGATGCGTTCTCATGGCGACCGACCCCGGCGATCTGGTTCTCGATCCAACGTGCGGGTCCGGCACAACTGCCTACAGCGCCGAGCAATGGGGGCGCCGCTGGATCACGATCGATACCAGTCGTGTGGCAATCGCTATTGCTCGTCAGCGGCTCCTCACTGCTAAGTACGACTACTACGAACTGAAAGACAAATCCGCAGGTGTTGCCGGTGGGCTTGTCTACAAGACCGTCCCGCACGTAACGCTGAAGTCAATCGCCCAGAACACCAATCTCGATCCGATCTTCGAGAAGCACGAACCGATCCT
>JAUVLP010000162.1 GCA_030600655.1 Candidatus Eiseniibacteriota bacterium | reverse complement strand
CCTGGGGGAACAACGACGAGGGCCAGTGTGACGTCCCCGCGCCGAACGCCGACTTCGTGGCGATTGCGACGGGTTGGGAGCACAGCCTGGGCCTGAAGTCCGACGGTACGGTCGTGGCCTGGGGGTACAACGGTGAGGGCGCATGTGACGTTCCCGCGCCGAACGCCGACTTCCTGGCGGTCGTAGGGGGCGCGTATCATAACCTGGGCATCAAGGACCCCGAGACACCCGTTGAGACTGCCTTCTACGCCACGCTCGTAGAGGACGGACGCGCTGTGTTGCTCAGATGGATGCTCCCGAGCAGCTCTGGAAGCACGGGTCTCATGATCTACCGGGCGCTCTCTGCGGACGGTCCCTATAGCTGCATCACGCCGGATGCGCTGCCTGATGCTGTGCTGGGCAGCTACATCGACGAGACTGCGTGGCCTGGTGGGACGTTCTGGTATGAACTGCGCGCCGTCCTGGCTTCCGGGGAGGAAATTCTCGTGACTGAGACACGCCCCTCAGCTACTGTGCCAGGAACGCTGGTTTCCGAGATCCGATACGTGATGCCGAACCCGGCCGCGACGCACACGAGCATCGCGTATTCGCTTCCCGAGGGCTGGCGATCCGCCAGGCTGTCGGTGCACGATGTAGCTGGTCGGCTCGTCCGCCGGCTGGACCCCGCGACGGGAGCTCAGGGCCTTGTCGCCGTCGATTGGGACGGGAGAGCTGGTTCGGGGAAACAGGTTGCCTCTGGTGTGTACTTCGTGCGACTCGATGTCGACGGCGCGGTGTCAACCCACAGGATGGTATTGCTCCATTGAACCATGAGGTCAACATGGCAGAGGTGCGACAAAGCGGTGGACTGCGGACGATCTTCTCCTTCTTCCTGGGTCTAATGGTGATCGCGTTCATTGGAGTGGGCGTATATACATTCCACCCGTCGCCCCAGACGGAGTCCGATCTCCAGATCCAAGACCTCTACCGCCAAGAACGGACGATCAGGGACTCGCGATCTCCGGATGAGCTGACGACTGCGGATCGGGACCAGATCCAGGAACTCGTCGCTCAGCGAGACGAGCTGAGCGACGCTGCGCGGGTGGTTCAAACAGCGTGGGGCCGAAGCACGAGCATCATCCTCATTGCGTTCGCAACGCTCGCCATGGCCGTGTCTCTCTTGCGCGCCGACCAGTTGCCGGTGATCAGCAATGGCCTGTTGCTCGGCAGTGTTTTCACGATGGTCTACGGTGTCGGATGGATCGTTGCCACCAACACATCCGTCGCTCGGTTCATCGTCATTACCGTTGCACTCATGATCACGCTAGCACTCGGCTATGTCCGATTCGTACGCCGTCAGGCGATCCCGGCATTGCCGGGTGGACGGAGCATTGGAGACGGCGAAGGGTTCGCGGACATCGAGCAGCGCGTACGACAACTTGAAGATCGGATGAACAAAGCCGCGAACGCGCTCGGCAACAGAAGCGATCGTTAGCAGCTCCATTCGCCAGTGGCTGCAACATCGCACACCCTGGGGCTACCCGGCACGCTCGGCTCAACTCTCCTCGATGAGAGCGTTCAAGCATCTCAGTGCGGCCTGCGGCGCATCTTCACTGCTGGCCTTGATATCGGGAACGACTCCCACCATATCGAGGCGAACGCCTTTCCCCGTGAGGTAGTCGACGGTAGGAATCCAGAGCATCCAACCGTCACCGACATCGAAGCCGACGGTCCACAACATGCAGGCGGCCGTTCGTTCGCCGACGATGGTCGCCCGCTTGATCTCCTGAAGTCCCGCCGCGAGAGGCTCACACGCGGAGGCGGTTCTCTCGTTGGTCAGGACAACCACTGGCCCGCGATAGATTGGCGGGACCGGATCCACCACCCCCACAAAAGCACCGTGATCCCGAATCAGCGAATTGAACTCGTCTTCCGATGATATGGACCCGACTCTCGGGAAATCGTCCAGTTCACCCTTCAGCACCTGCGAGCGTGCCTCGCGATTGAAGAATACCCCCATGCTGACCTCCGCATCGACGAGATGAGCGGCGACTCGTCCTGATATGTAGGTGCCGCCGGGATTGTCGCGTAGGTCGATGATCAGGCCACGGGGATTCCGCGCGAGAATCTCGTCGAAAGCCCTGTCGATTCCGTCGTAGGAGTCGCCTTCGAAACTGCGGATGCGGAGCGTCACGATATCATTGTCGCCCGTAACGCTGATTGCATCCTCCCCACTGGGTGCGATCGGCGCTATGGCCGATGTTTCCGACAGCCGCTCCTCAAACTCCATATCCAGTTTGCGCCCAACATAACAGTGTGAAAACTTCAGATTCCTCGAACACAGTATCCACGCCATGACGAATTCCGCTTCGTCCCGGGCCTTCTCTCCGGCCTTGCGCAGCTGCCGGAAGAACTTGTGTGTCTCCGGATCCTCATAGGCGGCAGGATCGAAGAGGTGAGTATGGAGTTCGGCGTCGATTCGGTCGATCAGCCCGTGGTAATCGGTCTCTGGAAAATCCCGCGCATCGATCGACTCGAGCGCAATCAGGCCGAACAAACGCTCCTCATCCAGCGGACGCAACTCGATCAGCCGATCGTAGGAACTGAAATCGGCGTGAAGATCGGCCAGGGGCGTCTCGAAGACGCTACGGGCCACCTGACCCGCAACCGGAGCAGGACCATGCCAGTGCAGGAACGCGCCGCCCGGAACTCTCTTGTCCCCTACAAGATTGAGAAAGAAGCCGGGTAGGCCGCCCAGCAGGTCACCCACGGCGCGAGGACGGCTATTGGCCCGAAACCCATCCGCCGTAGGCTCTGCCGCCATCAATGCCGTCGTGGAGCCGCAGAAGGGGCCGATCCCGCGGACATGAACCGTAACGGCGTACATGCCGTGCGGAACACCCTCCATGGTCCCTGGGGGCTGATCACTGTGCGGTACCGTACCCACACAGCCGACGAGAACCTGGAGACCCAACAACAGCACTAGCTGTGTCGTGCGCTTCCCGGCTGTGAGAACCTTTGCGTGTTCGACAAGCGGCATCATCGCGTGTACCTCCTGGCGCGGGTTTTGGACGGAGATTGGGGCACTTCTGCATACATTGTCAGGATCTGCTCCCGGTCCATCCGCCCCAAAGAAGCGGCGGTGCTTTCGAGCACCAGGCGTTGGGCGGTCGCGAAGTCCGCCGGATACCTCTTCGCGAAGCGGATGTAGGCGAGCCCCAGGCGCACTAGTCGCTCGACTGGGTCCGGGGCGTCTCGCGTAGCCCTCCGAAGGCTCCGCGAGAGTCTGGCGCTCGTCGCGCTACCGAGGGTGGCGACGAGATGCTCGCGGTCTTCGAAGAATTCGTACATTCCGGCCGGGCTCATCCCCGCGCTCCGCGCCACGTTGCGCAGCGAGAGTCGCTCGTGGCCATGTTGACGTAGCAGCTTGTGCGCTGTCGCCAAGATGTGTTTCTGCTTGCTTGCCCGGCGTGCTTCCCGTGTCATCGGTGGTTTCGCGGCTCTGCGGGTCATAGAGATTCCTCCGAGTGCTGTGTCTTAATGACCGAACACTGTTCGGGTCAAGGCCTAATTCCCTGTACCGGGGCGGCCAGTGGCTGGATCTCTTCCGGAGTTTCGGCTATGATCGAGATTGTTGATGGTCACGGTGAGAGACGGAGTTGACTCGCGAGAAACATCGCCACAGATCAGGGAAGCACTACCATATCCCGTCAGGTGGGTGTGCAACCTTGGATTGTGTGAAAGCCAAGGGCGTGGAGTTTTGCTGTGACTGCG
>JAUVLP010000154.1 GCA_030600655.1 Candidatus Eiseniibacteriota bacterium | reverse complement strand
GCCAGCATGAGATCATCGCTCGCGTATCTCGGATGGACAGCCGTGGGTTCTGGCTCTGGTGGTTCAACCGGGAGCTGTTCGACAGTGCCTGGTTCGCATCTCACCTCTCTGAGGCAGTCCGCAATGAAGGGGTTCGGTACTCCCCGGAGCTGAACGTGGAACTGCCCATTGCGCGCGCCTTCGAGGCGCTGGGGCGAACGGCCTCCTTCTGTGGCGACTGGACCGAGTTGGCGGCCGAACTGATGGAGGTTGCTGGACGCGATGTGCGCGCCTCGGCCATTGATGCGGCAAGGAGTGAGTACTCGGCTCTTCAAGATGCTCTGCGAGAAGTGGGGCCAGCGCTGAAGATGCAGGAGAGCCCGGCGGAAGAGATTCCCTGGCGGCTCATACTCGAGCAGCTTCACACCGTTCTCGAGGCTGCTCAGCAGTGTAGAGAGGCAGTCCGCGGTAGTCTCCAAGACAGGAGTGACAGCGAGGGGGGCGGAGCCGTCCATGTCCCTTCTGACAGGTACGAACGAGAGCTGGAACTGCGCGATCTGATTGAACTCCAAAGAAGGGCGTTCAGGCTCAGTGAGCTAGCGGCAGGCGAGCAGGCCGCACTGGCGAATGGAGCACCACTCCTCTTGGTGGGGGACGCCGGAACTGGCAAGACCCATCTCCTCTGTGATGTTGCTGAACGAAGGGTTGCGCAGGGTCTACCCACTCTACTGATAGCGGGAAAGAACCTCGGAGGCGTGCCTCCTCAGTCTGACGTTAGCAAGCTCCTCGACATCGGCTGTGGCTGGAACGACCTGCTTGACGCTCTGAACACCGCAGGCGAGACTGTCGGGCAAAGAGCCCTTATCCTCTTCGACGCCCTCAATGAGAGCCCCATTGGAGAACGATGGGCGGACCACCTCTGCGGGATACTCACGGGGCTCTCGCGGCGGCCGTGGGTTGCTGCTGCGTTCAGCGTGCGCTCGACCTACGAGGACCTCGTGGTCCCAGACGGGCTCGCGCCAAGTGAGCTTGTCAGGGTAGTCCACTACGGCTTCGCTGGTCGCGAGTACGAGGCCTCCGAGAAGTTCTTCGCGTTCTACAACCTCGAACTGCCCAGTATTCCAGTTCTCATCCCCGAGTTCGAGAACCCACAGTTTCTCAAGCTCTTCTGTCGAGCCTTGAGCGAAGGCGGGCATTCGAGAGTTCCTCCTGGGTTGAGCGGTGTGACGGCCATCTACAACTTCTTCATCCAGACCGTCAGCAGGAAGGTCTGCTCACCTCAGATGTGCGACCTCGACGCATCTGAGGATCCGATCTCAGCAGCTCTGAAGAGACTGGCGCAGGAGTTGGCGAGACGTCGGGTGAAATGGCTCCCGAGGGACGAAGCGAGGAGCCTAGTTGATGGAAATCCGGGCGAGAGGGGTTTCTCTCACAGTCTCTTCCGCGCGTTGCTGGACGAGAGCTTGCTCGCGGAGGATCGGTTCGCCATGTCGACTCCCAGCGATGGGGCACGGCCGGTTCGGGAACAAGGCGTGCGGTTTGCGTTCGAGCGACTCGCTGACCACATGATTGCGGCGAGCATTCTCGATGAACACCTGTCCGACGCGCCACAGGAAGGTCTCGCAGATTCTGAAGCACTCTCGCGACTCATCCCCGAGCACGGGGAGCACGCGCTTGGGCTTGGGGTCGTGGAAGCTCTGGCTGTTCAGCTGCCTGAGCGAACTCCAGCGGAGCTATTCGACGCGGCCCCGTGGCTCAGAGACGACTCGTGGGGAGTCAGGGCGTTCATCAACAGCCTCCCGTGGCGTCATCCCGCCTCTGTAACGACCAAGACGAGGTCTTTTGTCAGTAGCACTCTGTCCGGTCCTTCGGAGCAGCGGGATCATGTCTTCGGCGCGCTGCTCACTCTCTGTCTTCATCCGGACCATCCGTTGAACGCGGAGTATCTCGACGAGCTCCTGCACGACTTGGCCTTCTCGGATAGAGATGCGGCGTGGTCCACGTTTCTTCACAGACAGTGGGAGCGTGGCGAGATGGGTCCGATCGCCCGTTTGCTTCGGTGGTTGGCCAGAGCGAAGGGCGCGGACCGCGACGCTGATTCCGGCACTGTGCGTCTCGCCGGTATCGCGTTGACGTGGTGTCTGACTTCATCGAACCGGTTCGTGAGAGATGAAGCCACGAAAGCCCTCGTCGACCTTCTGGTTGATAAGGTGAGTGTGCTATGCGACTTGCTGGTCATGTTCCGCTCAGTTGATGATCCGTACGTGGCAGAGCGCGTGTACGCAGTGGCATACGGAACAGCCATGCGTCTGAGCGACGATGACGCTCTCGCCTGCCTCGCTCGTCAGGTCTATGCGCTCGTCTTCGAGTCTGATCCGGTTCCCGTCCATGTCCTGCTCAGGGACTACGCCAGGGGAGTGATTGAGCGTGCCGCTGACCGTGGCTTGGTCCCCGATCTTGATTCGGACCGTGCGAGGCCGCCGTACGGCAGCGCGTGGCCGGACAGTATTCCATCAAGAGAGGATCTGGCACACCTGGGCCGCTTCCATGATGGCATGCCCGATGAGGAATTCGCAGCCCTGCATCTGCACGAGTCTGTCATGGGGAGCGGGGACTTCGCTCGGTATGTGATAGGCACGAACTCGGGGTTCTCTCCGTGGACTTCTCGGTCACTCGACGCTGAGAGACCCGCCGACCCGGCGCGGGTCCGCCAGGCATTCATCGAGTCGCTGACCGACAGGCAGGCCAAGGCCTTCGATGTGTACGAAGCCTGTAGGAGGGAGTTTCCCTACAAGCGGTTGCTTCTTCTTGCAGGCACTCCGGAGGCTCTGGGAGAGGAACTCAGCAAGAAGGAGCGCCGCGCTCGAGTGGCCGCACTAGAGAAGAAGCAGCAGGCGACAGAGCAGGCGCTCTGCCGTAGCCTAGGCAAGAAGAAGCGCGCCGTGTTCGTCGACGAGGTCCTGCCGGCACTCGATCAGCCTCAGATTCCCCGGGACGGCCTCGATCTCGAGTTGCTCCAACGCTGCATTCTCGGCAGGGTTCTGGACTTTGGCTGGAGCGTCGTGAAATTCGGGAGGTTCGACAGAGATGTGCAGCTGACTCGCGACAGGAGAGCTGGCGGGATAGAGAGAATCGGCAAGAAGTACCAGTGGATCGCTTACCACGAGATCCTTGCCAGGGCTGCTGACAACTTCCAGCTGGACGACTCTTTCCATGGCGCCAGTTGGGGGCAGGTCTATGAAGGTCCATGGCAACTGGGGTGCCGTGACATCGACCCTTCCTTCCCCCTGCGACGAACGCAGGCCACAAGGCTGGAATCCAATCCCGGGGCGTGGTGGATTCCCCACACACACACCTCCTGGGGCGCAGGGCAGAGCGATGAGGAATGGGTGGGAGCGTCCGACGACCTGCCCGAACTGGAGAAGCTACTTGTCGTGGGCTCCGGACGTGACTCCGTCTCTTGGGTCAATCTGCACGTGCGCGCGGCATGGACAGAGGCCTCCGAAGGTGTCTGGGGGCGTCGGTTCTGGTTCGCGGCGGATGCCTACGTCACCCGCGCCGACGACTTCGATGGGCTCCTAGACGCACTGGGAGGGTGCGCGTTTTCGCAGAGCGGTGTCGACGAAACACGTAACCTGGGTGGATCATTCCTCGGAGAGGCGTGCTGGTCACCCTGCTACCGGTGGCTGGCGCGGTCGTTCCAGGACTGTTCAGGCCAGCTTCCGCATGGGCAAGCCGCGACCGTCGAGCCGGCCGTGGCGGAGTACTTCTGGGAACCAGTGCTCGATTGTTCACTGGAGGACACGGTCGTTGTGCACACCCCCTCCTGCCACTTGGCCAGTGAGATGGGCCTGATCTGGCGCGGCGACGTGGGACAGTACGAGTCGGACGAGGGAATCGCAGTTGCGCGGGATCCCTCCGTGGACTCGTGCGGCCCCTCTGCGCTGCTCGTTCGCCTCGACGCGCTTCAGGAGTACCTCGCCGGCTCCGAGCAGAGATTGGTTTGGATACTCCGTGGCGAGAAGACCGTGTTCCGGGATGACGACCGCGACCCTCCTGGACGGCTTCGCATCTCGGGGACACATGTCCTCACGAGTGAAGGAGCTGTTCAGGGGTCCGTAGAGGTAGTCCACCCATGATG
>JAUVLP010000177.1 GCA_030600655.1 Candidatus Eiseniibacteriota bacterium | reverse complement strand
GGACGATATCCACTGCGTCGACGACCTTGAGAATATCCTCGGCAAGGTCGATCACGGCTTCCTCACAGCCACCACACGATGCGTTCCAGTAGAAAGCTACCTTCGGCTTCGCCACTTGATGCCCTCCGCTCCAGCCGGTTCCAGGTGAACGGCCTTTCATTAGCTCTCGATGAACAAAATTGTCCCCGGTTGTGCCAGCGCACGGAACGCGCCCCGTCACAACCAAGGAATCAGTATACCATCCAAGGGCCACAGGGACAAGATAGAGCACCCTCTCATTCCTGTCGCTAATCGCCTCGTTTCACCAATCTCCGGAGCGTCCTGCCGTAGAGCGCAAAGTCGTCACTCGTGACTACCAGGCTCTCGAACACACTACGACCCGACAGTTTTCTAAAGAGGACGACCATGATCCCGCTCTGCAGCGTGTACGCGGCCGTCGAGGCCAACGCCGCCCCTTCGATTCCGTACATAGGAATCCAGATGAAGCAGAGCGCCACATTCACTGCAAAGGCGATCGCAGTCGCTACGGTCTGGTAGATGCGCTTGTCCCGGCCGGAGAAGTCGCTGGACAGGATCTTGGCAATGGAGAGGGTTATAATACCCGGGATGAGGATCCTGAAGGCACTCAGGGCGGGTGCGAATTCCGTCGAGTAGAAGAGGATGAGCAGCGGCCTGCTGAGAAAGTACAGGATCACACCGGCGACAGCAGTGAGAAGCAGTGAGCTTCTCATGACACGGGGTGTGAGTTCGTTGGCCTCCTCGACCGTCATTGACGAAAGCTTGGGGAAAAGCACGACCTGAACCGACTGGGGAATGTGCGACAGTTTCTCGGCCATGAGCACGGAGATGGAGTAGAGCCCCTGGCCCTCGATACCAACCATGGACAGCACGAGAAACATGTCGAAGCGGTATGTGAACTGCGTGAGAATATTGCCGATGTGCCCCTGCAGCCCATAGACGAGCGATTTCTTGAGAAGACCGAACGACGGCATCGATACGACCGCTTGAGAAGATGTGTTATCACCACTCTCGCCGTCAATGTGTCTTCGCCGCGAACCTCGCACCGCTGCTGCCACTCCCACCGCAACCACTAGTACCTCGCTCGCCATGTATGCGAGGAGGGCTCCCCTGACCCCACCCTTGAGAACAAGGAGGTTCACACACATGAAGCTGAGGAGTGCGGCAGCCTGAATGAGATTCGCCGCATTGAACCAGCGGATGCGTTGAAGTCCAAGAAAGAGAGCGATCGCGAAGTACTTGGCCAGCAGGATGGGTATGAGGAAGACACCCATCGTGAGTATGGTGCGAAGCGTCGGGTCGGACGCTCCATCGTAGTGCTTGAGGAATATGAGGTAGAGAGGCGCGATGATGGCGGAGAAGGCTAGCGCCAAGAGGAGGCTCTGGCCGTTGATCTGGGAGAGCGGGTAGCGTCGCCTCGAGAGCAAGTACGTATGCGCCGAATCTATCCCCATGAGTCCGATGAAAGCAAACATGGTGGGGAACGCCACGGCCGACGCATAGGAACCCTGGCCGCCGGTTCCCAAGAGGCGTGCGATGAGAATCGAAGTGGGAATGTTGACAAGCACTATGCCCATCCGCGTGCCGAACGTCATCAGACTGTGCCGGAGCACAGTGC
This sequence comes from Candidatus Eiseniibacteriota bacterium, assembly GCA_030600655.1. GTDB lineage: Bacteria > Joyebacterota > Joyebacteria > Joyebacterales > Joyebacteraceae > Joyebacterum. The sequence continues at coordinate 1,681 of JAUVLP010000177.1, read as the reverse complement.
GGCCGTGGCTCTCCGCGCCCCGACCCGCCGCTTGGTCCCTGTCCGTTCCCTCGCCTGGCCGACTCATTCTGCCTTCCCCACAGGTTCCGCGTTTCGCTCAGAAATCGCACGCTCGACGGCCTCAACCTCCATAGCCTGACGCCCCTCTATGGTGGGCAGCCGCCTGTCGGCGTCCTCGCGCGCGGCCTCACCCAGCTTCCGGCGTCCGTCGTCGTCCTCCAGGAGTTCAAGCAGAGTGCCGGCAAGTCCCGGCAACCCATCAACCGGCAGCAGGATTCCGTTCTCCCCGTCTCGCACGATATCGGCCGTGCTTCCTGTGTCCAGAGCGACCACGGCCAGCCCGGACATCATGGCTTCGCTTGTCGAATTCCCTGCGTTCGTCCTGTCCGAGAGTGCAACGAAGATGTCGGCGATTCCATAGACGCTCGGCAGCTCATCCCTGTCGATGGAACCTGCAAATACGACGTTTGGCGTGATCCCCAACTTCACAGCCAGCCTCTCGAGGGCGCGACGCTCCTCTCCCTCCCCCACGACGAGGAACATAACGTCGCTCCGCTCGGCCAGCACGCCCGGCGCCGCATTCAGCAGTCTCTCAACATGCTTCTCGGGATGCAGACGTGTAACAGTAAGAACCACGGGACCGGAACCGGAGAGCCCGATCCGCCTCCGTACGTCCGCGATGTCCGGTCTCTTTATGTACGGCGCCCTGTCGATGCCGTTCGGCCAGAAGAGGAGTCTATCCATGTCGACGCCAAGCCGCCCTGCGATCTTGTCGCCGCCAGAACCATCGTTGCAGAGAATGATAAAATCGGACGGTGTCGTGAATGCTCGGACCTCGCGGTACCGAAGCCGGAACTTGAGCGGATGATCGATCACCTCACCGATCGAAGTGCCGAAAAGCCGAGTGACGTTCGGCACCCCCCGCTCCTCGGCAACAGTGCGGGCCACCGGCGCTCCGAGCGCACCCATCCCAAGGAGGGCATCAGGCTCAAGCTTGTCAGCGAGTTCACCCGCGAACTGCGTCGCATGGGAAAGCCAGTGTCTGTAGGAGGTGAAAAGCTTGATGTGCTGGAGGAGTTTACTGCTCCCGACCTCGGGCATATAGTCAACGCTTGTGTGAAAGCGATGGAGGTGGACCCCGTGATAGTCCTCCTCGAGCGGACTGCCGGGGGAACCCGGCATCAGGACGTGGAGTTCGTGTCCCTGCTTCGGAAAGCTCGTGATCGACAGAAAGAACGACGCCGCGCCGCGTCCCTCCCCCATCGACCAGAACTCGGGCCAAGGGTATATGGCGAGAATCTCCATGGCGCGTAGCCTAGCACGCCGGCCGGCCGCGGGCAACGCCGGAGGTATGCGGTAGGGACACTCCCGAACCCGTGGTACTAGACAGAGACAACCCCACGACGGCCCCATGAGCATGCGGTAGCCAACCCGCAGATATCAGCCTGATCACCGTCGAAGAGAACCGCTTCCTCCTGCAAACTGAGGCACCCCGCGCTCACGCGCGGGGTGCCCAGGATAATCGGCTTTACACCGACCGTCCCATATCAGGTTCCCTAACATCAGATTCACCTGTTCTAGCTGTGTGACGCGACAGTCTTCAGTCTACGCTCAGTGTCCCAGATACGGCAAGCGTCGTCCTTGCAGCCGGCTGCTGGGCGGGATACGATGGCCCAGGAGA
>JAUVLP010000226.1 GCA_030600655.1 Candidatus Eiseniibacteriota bacterium | reverse complement strand
GTGGAAGCAGGAAGATGGGATGATACGCCCGAGAAGCTAGATACACCGGGGAGAAGGGCGATCTACAGCAATCTACAGCAATGGATATCGTCCCGCGACGCCCGCGGCGTTCGCGAGCCTGATGTTCCCTACGGCACCGGGTCCGACGACGAAGTGCTGGAGCTGGCCCTCAGGATTGACGAGTCGGTCAGGAAGTCGCGTCCGGACGCGTGGCGCGGCGTTCCGGCCCGTGAGCAGGTCATCAAGAAAGCGCTCTATGACGTTTTGCAGGAAGTAGCCGAGGTCGAGCGCATCTTCCTCGTCATCAAAGCACAGAGGGAGTATTGATGGTGTCGCAGATCAAGCTGGGTGACATCGTGGTGGACGTGGTGCTGAAGGACATCAAGAACGTCCATCTCAGCGTCCACCCCCCGACGGGCCGCGTGCGCATCTCGGCCCCGAAGCGCATGAGCGTCGACACCATCCGCGCCTTCGCCGTCTCCAAGTTGAATTGGATTAAGCGGCAGCAGGCGAAACTACGGGAACAAGAGCGCGAGACACGTCGGGAATACGTGGACCGGGAGAGCCACCACGTGTGGGGCAAGCGCTACCTGCTCAGAGTCTCCGAAAGCGAGGAGCCGCCCTCAATCGAGCTGAAGCACAGCCGCATTCTTCTGAGGGTGCGTCCGCGAACAGGTGGCCAGAAGAGAAAAGCCCTCATGGAAGAATGGTATCGCACGCAGATCAAGAGTGCCATGCTCCCGCTGCTCGCCAAATGGGAGCCGCTGATGGGTGTGAGGCCAGAGCGGTTCTTCGTCCAGCGAATGAAGACCAAGTGGGGGAGCTGCAACTGCAAGGCACGCACGATTCGCCTCAACACCGAGCTGGCCAAGAAGCCTCCGGAGTGCCTCGAGTACGTCGTTGTTCACGAACTGGCTCACTTGCTGGAGCCGACCCACAACGCCCGCTTCGTTTCGCTGATGGACCGGTTCATGCCCAAGTGGCAGTTCCATCGTGAGGTGCTCAACCGCCTGCCAGTTCGGCGAGAGGAGTGGGGATACTGAAGCTACCTCCGGGCTTGGTGGGGTGCCAGCTCGGAGCGCCGCCCGAGGCGCAGGTGATACACGGTTGGTTAGCCGTCTTCGTCACGAAGGGAGCTACTGGTCCGATGGGATGGGATACTAAGGAGTTGGTGGCACGCTCGAAGGAGCTCGGCCGCGATTGCTTCTCCGTTCTCTCGGGTCTCACCGTTGCCGGAGAGGACGTTCGTCAGCTTGTCGTATCTACATTGTACGCGAGGATTCTCGAGCTCTACCATGGCGTCCCGTTCTTGTTGGACGTGGGGCTTCTCCCACCGGCACAAGTAGTCACACGCGTCCTCATGGAGGCGCTCTTCACGATTCGCGCCGTTGCCGCAGACGAGGAGACGCTTCGTCGCTACGTGGGAGCCGACGAACACAGGAAGCTGAAGATCATCGGCAAATCGCAGGGGAGCGAGCGCAAACCGCTGGCTGAGTTGGGCGATCAGCGAATCGAGGAGATTGTTAAGGAAATTCAGGAGAACATCGCTGAGCATGAGTTGAAGCCGCCCCTCAGCGCCGAAGCCCTAGCGCACAAAGCGGGTCTTCACGACTGGTATCTCATAGAATACACGCTCCTGAGTACCGCGGTACACTCGTCGATAAGCGAGCTGCACGAGTATCTTGATCTCGATGAAGAGGAGGAGCTCCGAGGATTCCGGTTCGCTACTTTCCGCGGTCGAGACGCCGCGGGCACAATCGCGCTCTCGTCCCTCTCACTCCTCAAGGCGCACGAAACGTTGGCAGACGTGTTCGGGCTGGACCCACTTGTGGTGGATGAGAAGCACGGGGAGTTCTTCAAAGAACTGATGAGGCAGGTGCAAGAGAATGCAGATGACGAAGGTGGCTAACTAGCAGATGCCACCGCCGCGTGCAACGGGGGAGGCCGGAAGGACCGGACTTGCCTCGCGGACGACACGATGCAGACCCTGCAGCTGATGGCGGGGGCAACGGAGTCATGAGGTCCTTGCTGGAGACAGATCTCGGAACTCCGCAAGCTGCCGCCTCGGATCCTCGATCTGGGCGATGGGTCGCAACGCCCGCTCGCTGATCGCAGGCCGACGGACCATATCGGGCATGGACAGGATGTGCTCCTGGATCTCCGGCGCGAGGCGGAGCATCCCCATGATCTGGGTCACGCGAACCCGAGTGATCCCTTCCCGGCGGGCGATCTCAGCCTGGCAACGAACCCGGCCGGACTCAAGCAGTGCCTGCCATTCCATGGCCTTGCTTAGCAGCTCGACAACTCGAGGTGTTCTCAGCTCCTTCGCGGGTTTCCA
>JAUVLP010000049.1 GCA_030600655.1 Candidatus Eiseniibacteriota bacterium | reverse complement strand
CGAAGAACAGCAGTTCGGAGTTGTTCACAAGGAGGCGATTCAGAAACTCCGGAAGACCGTCGATGTGCTGACGATGACAGCGACGCCGATACCGAGGACTCTCCACATGTCGATCATGGGCGCCCGCGACATGTCGATAATCGCCACACCTCCAAGGGATCGACTTGCCGTCAGGACCGAGACAGCTCCATTTGATGACGATCTCATTGAGGAGGCGATCATGCGAGAGGTAGACCGCGGTGGACAGGTCTACTTCGTGCACAACCGAGTGCAGACCATCGAGGCTATGGCGTCCTACCTGCGTCAAATGCTGCCGGACCTGATGATCGATGTCGGTCACGGTCAGATGCCCGAACGCCAACTCGAGTCTGTGATGCTCCGCTTTCTCGAAGGGAAGATCGATGTTCTCGTGTGCAGCATGATCATCGAGTCCGGACTCGATATCCCGAATGTCAATACGATCATCGTCAATCGGGCAGATCGCTTCGGGCTGGCTCAGCTCTACCAGCTGCGAGGACGTGTCGGCCGATCCGACCACCGTGCGTACGCTTACCTCCTTGTGCCTGATGACAGGAGAATAACGCCTGTGGCACGAAGGAGGCTCGCTGCCATCCAGGAGTTCACGGAACTCTCGTCTGGCTACAAGCTCGCAATGCGTGACCTTGAGATCCGTGGAGCCGGGAACATCCTCGGGGCGGCGCAGCACGGTCACATGCTTGCCATCGGGTTCAATCTATACACTCGCCTTCTGCGGGAGGCTGTGAGGCAGCAAAAGGGTGAGCCAAGAAAGGAACAGGCGGACCCGGTTGTGCATATCAAGGTAGATGCATATATACCCAATCGCTACATGGCCGATGATGACATGAAGCTGGAAGTCTACAAGCGGATACGGGACACGGAGGATGAGGAGGAAGTGGCGCGACTCAGAGAGGAACTGGCTGACCGTTTTGGGCGTCCGCCCGTGGAGCTTGAGGCGCTCCTCGATGTGCAGGCTCTGAAGCTGGTCTGCGCGGCTGCCGGGGTTGAGGAAATAGCGGCAAACAGAGGGCGGATCGAGGCTCGCTTCGGGGCGTCGAAGGCGCCTACAGCTGGGCAGATCAGCCGGGTGCTCGAGAGGTGTGAGGAGCCCTTGGAGTTCACGGCGACGTCAGGGCTGACCGTCTGCTTTGAGTTGCCGCGCGACCGTCGTGAGGCTTTGAGAGTTGGGAGAAAGGTCTTGAAGGTCTTTATCGACTGTGCTAGTTTGTGATAAGGATTCAGGAGCCCGAGGGAGGGCTCTTTTGATATCGCTAACTGCTTATAGGAGAAGGGAATAGACTTGGCCTCGGATTCGCTCAAGGCTGTTCCGGGATCGAAAGGAGCAGGACAATGAGGAGATTGGCCGCAGTGGCAGTGATGTTTGCGGTTGTGACCCTTCTGGCAGGTTGCGCCGGGCCGGGTGACAAGCCCGTGGTAACGCTGACCGACCAGAACGGTGTTGTTGATGACCGTGTGATAACGGTTGGCTACGTGAATGAGCGCATGGATCATATGCCGCCCATGCTTCTGCCGGGAATAGGTGGAGACGACGGGAAGCTCGCCTTCCTCGATGAGATCACCAGGAAGGAACTTCTTGTTATTGGCGGCTACAGGATCGGTATCGATGAGGATCCTCGGCTCCAGGATGCACTGGAGCATTTCACAAAGACGAAGTGCGAGAACATGCTTCGCGATGAACTGGTCACCGGCCCAAGTGAACTCACAGCAGAGGGCGTCGAGGAATACTACAAGGTGCGCGACGTACTCTTCCAGATGCGAGAAATAGTCATCAACGATGAGGCACAAGCTCAGGAAGCATACCGCCGTGTTACAGAAGGCGGAGAGGATTTCGCCGATGTCGCCAGGGAAGTGTCCGTGGCGGGCAGTGCGGCGGATGGAGGAAGAAAGCAGCGTGTAATGGCTTGGCAGGACTTCCACCCGCTGATCCGTGTCGGCATCCGAGATTTGGAGAAGGATGACATTTCGGAACCGATCAACGTCAGCGACAGCTATCACATATTCCTCGTGCTCTCCAGGAAGACGCCTGCTGAGCGTGAGCCGCTGGAGGGCCGGCACCTTGTCGGGATGACAATGGAAGCCGGAGCCTTCAGTCGGGACCTGATGGAGTTCCATGTTATTGAGAGCTGGATGGCGGAGGCCAACATCACATACAACGATGAAGCAGTGGATCTTGCTGGAACCAGGATCGACGAGAAGGTCTTCGAACTGATACCTCCAAGCGATGAGCCCATGGACAATGCGGCGGCCATCGCACGCGCAAAGACCCAGATCGTGCCCGACTTCACTGATGAAGAGGGGCAGATGGAATTCGCCGGCTTCAGGGTTGGCGGCCAGGAGCACATCTGGACGCTTGCAGACTATGCAAGGATCCTCAGCGAATCTCCCGGCATGGAGACGCCGAAGAACGGAAGCCGGCTCTACGTGACCGACTCTGTGATCAAACGCGTGTTCAAAATGATCAAAGCGTACGAGATAGAGAAGCGAGGGTACATTACGAGTCGCGAGATGCAGGACTTCCTGGCAGAGCGTTTCGAAGAGGGAATCGTGGATCTCACCTACGAAGCAGAGGTTACTCTGAAAACCGATATGCCGTCCGGGCAGGAAGTCAGAGACTACTTCCGGTCACACCGCGAGGATTATGTTAGGCCGCCACGGGCCGACATTCAGCAGATTCTCATTGGGACGGAGGCGGAGGCCAACCTTATCCTCCAGCGCATCAGAGAGGGAGAGGCCGGTTTCGCAGAGATGGTTCAGAAACACTCCATGCTCGAGTGGGGTAAGGACAAGGATGGCGTCGTCGAGGATGTTATGCAGGGTGAGGGCCGGCTTGCGTACCTTCAGGGACCGGCGTTCTCTGTCGACGTTGGCGAGATAAGTGAGCCGGTCAGTGCGCCGGGTGGCTATGCGCTGGTGAAGGTGCTGGAACGCTACCCCGAGGAGCAGCTTGAGTTCAGCGAGATCGGTGAAGGTGTGATGGCGACGATCGTCGGCCAGCGACGGGAAGTGGCCCTGCTCGCGTTCCTCGATGACATTCGGTCGACCGTCGACATCAAGATACATGAAGGGAACCTCAAGTACGTGAGCGATCCGTTGGACGTGTACGAAGAGAAGGAGAAGCAGCGGGTCACGACGGTGAGTGGATAGCCAGGGGTGAGCGCTGCCGTACGCATCGGAACGTCCACGGGCGGTCACAGGCCCGTGGACGTTCGCGCGAAGGATAGGTGCTTTCACACGGGTACGCTCTGCACCAACTCCAAGGCACACAGGCGGAGAATTGTGCATCAGAGAATGCTGGAGGTAACATTGAGGGGTCTGCGGTTGGCCGTGCTGCTGGTGGGGTTTCTAACGGTCGTCGCCGGATGTGGTGGGGGCGATGGGGAAGATGTCGTGGCGCGCGTGGGGAGATCATCGCTGACAACAGAGGATCTCTACGCATCAATTCCGGAACAGCATCTGGCGATGATGAGCCTTGAGGATCAGGAGGACGCCGTCGAGAGCTGGGTGAAAACGGAACTCTTCTATCAGGAGGGGCTTCGGCAGGGGATAGGGAAAGACGATGAAACCGCCAGGCGACTTCGTGACATAGAACGTGAGATTGTCGCAGAAGAGTACATCAAGCGCCTGATGAACGGGGTGCTGGATGTTACCGATGAGGACGCAGCGGCGTATTTTGCAGAGCATCAGAACGGGTACGCGATCCAGGTTCGTCTGGCTCACATACTTGTGAGAAATCGGCCCGAGGCCGAGCGTGCGCGCGAGGAGATCCTCAAGGGGACTCCATTTGAGACTGTCGCCGCGTCATCGTCGATAGACCAGACGGCGTCAACAGGAGGAGACCTCGGCTATATGCGGCGGGGTGAGATGATTCACGAATTGGAGGAAGTGGCCTTCAGTCTGAAGGTGGGCGAGGTCAGCGACGTCATAGCGAGCGGGTACGGCTACCACATACTGAAGGTGCTGGACCGCCATCCGGGTGCGGGGCAGCCATCTTTCGAATCGAAACGCTCGGCAGTGTTGAGTTTTCTGACATCGAAGCGCCGGCGCGAAGCGTTTGACGGCTGGCTTCGCGAGATCGAGGTCCGCTCATCCGTGTATATAGATACGTCGCTTATCAGACAAGCTGCCACGGAGAGAATGAAGGGGGCAGGAGATCCGTCGTTCGTGGATCAGATCGACGAGTCGTCCGGCGACGCGGCCGATGCTCCCCAGTGAATTGGAGAAACTGATGATGAAGACCCATCTTGGATCATTGATCGTTCTGCTACTTCTCGTCCTGTCCCTGTCTACGTTTCCGTTGACGGCCGCGGCCCAGGAGCCGAATCGTCAGTTTGTCGACGGGATCGCCGCCGTGGTGGGGAACGAGATTATTCTCGAGAGCGATGTGGATGAAGAGCTCTACCTTTTCAATATGAGAACGGGCGGAAGAACGCTGTCTGAGGAGAACATGCTCGAGTTCCGCAGTAGCATCGTTAATGAGATGGTGGAAGAGATGCTGCTTGTAGCAATGGCCAGGAGAGACAGTATCGTTCTCAGCCCGGGACGTCTGGATGGGGAAATAGAACGACGAGTTGAGGAGCTCAGACACAGATATGGTTCTCAGGAAGAACTCGACCAGGCCCTCGCGGGGCGGGGAATGACGCTTGCCGATCTGACAGAGATATATCGGGACGATATTGAGCGCAGGCTCTTGGCTGATGCGGTTATTCACAATGAGGTTCGTTCCAGGATCGATGTTACTTGGCGGGAGGTTGACAGCTACTTCGAAGAGCACGGTGCGGAGTTGGGCCGGATACCAGAGTCGTACCAGCTTTCGGGAATCATGGTCACCGCGAGGATCAGTGAGGAAGCGAAACGCACCGCCATCGCAAGAATGACGGAGGCCCGTGATCGTCTGGATGCGGGAGAGTCATTCATCGACATCGCCCGTGAGTACTCCGACGATGCGTCGGCTGCAACGGGTGGGGATCTGGGATGGTTCGGTCAGGGCATGATGGTCCCGGAGTTCGAGGAGGCGGCGTTCGCCCTTGAACCCGGCGAGGTGAGCGGCATTGTACCGTCCCGTTTCGGGTTTCACATCATCCAGGTGATCGAGAAAGATGATGATCGTGTTCACGCGCGCCACATTCTTTTGAAGGTGATGCCCGGGCCTGATGATGAGATGCGTGCTGTGGCGCGGGCGGAGAGCCTGCGGCAAATGGTTCTGGATGGAGCCGATTTTTCAGCTGTGGCTGCCGGGTACTCGGAAGATGCAGCCTCAAGCGGGCGCGGCGGTGACTTGGGCTGGTTCTCTCTGAGCGATCTCGATGAAGCGTTTGTCACGAGTGTGTCCTCTCTCTCCGAGGGTGAGCTGACGGGCGTTCTCAAAGGTGCCGGCGACTACTATGTTCTTCAGCTGACTGGGCACGAGGCCGAGCGCCAGGCTGAGCTCGACGAGATTCGGGAGCAGCTAAAGGACTACATCTTCGACATCAGGGTCGAGGAGGGGCACATCGCTCTGATGGAGCGCCTGAGAGGCGAGATATACGTCGACATCCGGACGGAGATGGTGTCGGACCAATGAGACTTGACCAGTTCCTCAAGGTGTCGCGTCTTGTGAAACAGCGCAGCATGGCGAAGCGAGTATGCGATGCTGGGCTTGTCTCAGTGCTTGGCCGGAACGCCAGGGCCGGGATGGAGGTCAGGGTCGGGGATGAGCTGACACTCAACATGCGCGACCGGTTTCTGCGAGTCGTGATTTGTGCGATCCCGACCGGCAATGTTCGCAAGGAGCAGGCACCAACGCTCTACGAAATAGTCGAGGAGAGAAATGTATCTGCCTACTGACGGCGGGCCAAGACCGCGGATTCTGGTCACGATGGGAGATCCGGCCGGGATTGGTCCCGAGGTCGTGCTCAAAGCGTGTGCCATCCGGAAGCTCAGCGAGCGCTTCAATGTGAGCGTCGTAGGCAGGCGTTGCCGGTTCGAGCAGTGGAGTACCCTTCTCGGAATACCGCTCGGTGTAGAGTTGATTGACCCACTGGAGGATGCTACGGCAGCGACGGCAATCTCGCCGGGTGTATCGACGCCGGAGGCTGCGGGGGAAGCGCTGGCCAGCATCAAGGCTGCGGCAGAGATGTGTCTCTCTGGTGCGGCGGATGCTATGGTGACGGCGCCGGTCTGCAAGATCGCGATGACGCAATGTGGAATTGACTTCCCCGGGCACACCGAGTATCTCGCACATTTGACGGGATCATCCCATTATGTCATGACCTTTGTGGTCGGAGGGAAACGTGTAGCCCTCGTGACGACACATCTCTCACTGGCAGATGTGCCGGCCGCGATCACGCGATCGCGGGTGCTCGAGAAGATCAAGGTTCTCGAACGCGGTTTGCGCGAGAGCTTCGAAGTCGCCGACCCCAGAATTGCCGTGACAGGTCTGAATCCCCACGCTGGGGAGGGCGGGATGTTCGGCGACGAAGAGGGGGTTGCGATCGCACCGGCGATAGCGGATGCCGTCGCGACGGGGATCAGGGCTGAAGGACCGTTCCCCGCCGACTCGATCTACTGTGGACTGGGGGGCGCAGATGGTCCAGGGGCGGGCTTCGACGCTGTTCTGGCAATGTACCATGATCAGGGGACGATAGCGGCAAAGCTCTGGGGTTTCTCCGAGGGGGTGAATGTCACCCTTGGACTTCCCATAGTGCGGACGTCTGCCGATCACGGCACTGCATTCGGACTGGCGGGGCGCGGTGAAGCTGATCCAGGGAGCATCGTTGCAGCCATAGCCCTGGCAGGTCAGATTGCCGAGGCGAGAGCAAGAGCGCGTAGAATTGAATCGTCTTGACCCGGTCCAAACACGACGGATAGACTTGTAAGTTATCTCATAATGGGAGCTTCCGTCCCTGCGTTGGATTGTACGAATGGCCTGTGACCGAGAGCGTCAAATGGGTTTCGACAGGATACAGGGGCAGGAGCAGGCGATCTCGCTCCTGAGGTCCGCGTTCGATTCAGGCCGTCTTGCTCATGCCTATCTCTTCAGGGGTCCGTACGGTGTAGGTAAAGAGACGACGGCACTGGAGCTGGCCAAAGCGCTCCACTGCGAATCGGAAGGGCTTGAGAGCTGCGGCAACTGCCCGGCGTGCAAGATGTCCGATCGGCAGAGCCACCCGGACACGCACCTGATCTTCCCGGTCCCCGGAACAATCAAGCCGGCGGAACTCGCCGAGCGAGTCTCCGAATCTGTGAAGAACGGCTTCCGGGACGAAGACTTCGGGAGAAAGACGGCTATAATCTCGGTGGAGAGGATCCTGACGGAGGTTGTAGTCAAGGCGGGCAAACGGCCATACATCGGCCCCTGGAAAGTCTTCATAATTGCTGACGCGGACAGGATGACGACGGAGGCGGCGAATACGCTCCTCAAGACCCTGGAGGAACCGTCGGCTCAGACGGTCCTCATCATCACGTCGTCGCGGTCTGGCGCACTACCGGTTACGGTGGTGTCGCGCTGTCAGAAGATACCGTTTTCGCGTCTCTCGAGAGCCGAGGTAGAGACCGTCCTGACCGGAGATCCGCGATTGCGAATGGATGCCGGGAAGGCCCGCGCGGCGTCGGCAACAGCCCTGGGTAGTCCCGGGCAAGCGGTTCGTGCAAGTCGAGGCGGACTTGCAGCGCAACTCAAGAACGTCGCCGCCATCATGGATGGAAGTCGAACCATGGGTGTCCGGCCACTCATAGATGAGGCGAATCGTCTCGCATACAACTTGGGACGGGATGAGCAACAGAAGGTTCTCGATCTGATGTTGCTCTGGCTTCGCGATGTTCTGGTTGTTTCAGAGTCCAGGGACTCTGCCGTGCCCGAGCTGTTGTATTCGTCCCATGCGAAGCAGATCAGATCTCAGGCGGACATCATGGAGCTTGATGACCTGGAGCAATTGATCACAAAGGTCGACGAGGCACGGAGGGCGATAGAGCGCTATTCGAGTCCATCGATTGTCTTCACGTCAGTGCTCCTGGACATGGCGGTCGTCCGGAAGAGGGCGGCGACAAGGGAGAGGTGACCCCAGTGGAATCCAGTGACATTCTGAGCGGAACACCTGATTCCTTTGAGATAGAATTCAAGGGAGGCAGGTCAGCGCTCTACTCCAACCCGCGCGGTATACCGCTCAAGATAGGTGATCACGCGATCGTCGAGGTGGAGCGCGGGAAGGATATCGGTCTGGTTGTGCGCGAAGGAACATCAGCCGGCGTCAAGCTCCGTGATAGGGGCCCGCAAGGGTTGATACTCAGGCTCGCGACCAGGGATGACAAGAGCCACCTGGAGGAACTGCGCGACAAGGAGCTGGAAGCTCACCGCATTTGCCAGCAGTGCATAGGAAGACAACATCTTCCCATGAAGCTGGTCGACGTCGAGTGGCAGTTCGACGGCAACAAGATTCGTTTCTACTTCACATCAGACAGACGTGTTGATTTTCGCAAGCTCGTGCGCGACCTCGCCGGCATCTTCAAGACGAGGATCGAAATGCGTCAGATCGGTGTGCGAGACGAAGCGCGGCGAATTGGAGGCTATGGCCGCTGCGGACGCTACTACTGCTGCAGGGGTGTTATCGGTGATTTCGACCCGGTGACGCTGAAGATGGTGAAGGAACAACATCTGGCCCCCGGCTCGCCCAAGATATCTGGAGGCTGTGGCCGGCTCATGTGCTGCCTGAGATATGAACGTTCATTCTACAGCGACTCGCTCAATGAGTTCCCAAAGGTCGGAACAAAAATTGACTTGGGGGACGGTACGAGGAGGGTGACGAGCGTGAATATCTTTCACCGTACCGTCACGCTTGAGGATAGTGAGCGAGAGACCGTCAAGGTTGAGATCGAAGACTACAAGCAGGGTCGCCTGACAGACGAAGACATAGAGAGCGATCCGGTGGACGAGGAGCTGGTTTTCGAGGGAGCCGCACCGGCCCGCGGGAATGCTGAATCGAACCGCGACGATGCCGCGCTGGTCCGCAAGGGCACCAAATCGCCCCGCGGGGATTCGCCAAGGCGACCGCGTGGGTCCAGTCGCCGGAACAGGCGGCGCAAGAAGGAAAAAGATGCGACGTAAGTATTACATCACAACAGCAATAGACTATGTGAACAGCGCTCCGCACATCGGCACAGCGTACGAGAAGGTGTCCGCTGACGTCTTTGCACGTTTTCATCGCCTCATGGGTGACGACGTCTACTTTCAGATGGGAAACGACGAGCACAGCCTGAATGTCGATCGCGCCGCGAGAGTAAAGGGGATGGACCCGGTTGCCTACTGCGATGAGATGGAGAAGATCTTCAGGGACATCTGGGACCGGCTCGAAATATCCTTTGATCGGTTCGTTCGCACCACCAGCCAGGAGCACGAGCGACGCCTGAGTTTGCTCTTCGAGGCGCTCGGGGATGACATCTACCAAGGCCACTACGAAGGATACTACTGCGAGTCGTGTGAGGCTTTTCTTCAGGAGAAGGATCTCGTCGATGGGTGCTGTGCCACTCATGGAACCCAACCGGCGTGGATTGCCGAAGAGAACTACTTCTTTCAGCTCTCGAAGTACGCAGGGCCGCTTCTGAAACACATCGAGGAGCATCCGGAGTTTATTCAACCCGAGGCCAGACGTAACGAGATTCTCCAGCTGATCAAGGGAGGACTCGACGACATCAGCGTGACGCGAGCCGGATCCGAGTGGGGCGTTCCGCTGCCAAGAGACAGGGCGCACGTCATCTACGTGTGGGTAGACGCGCTTACAAACTACGTTACGGGTGTAGGGTACGGAGAGGACGAAGAGCTGTTCGCCAAGTGGTGGCCGGCCGACGTGCACATCATCGGCAAGGACATAACGAGATTCCACTGCGTAATCTGGCCTGCGATGCTGATGAGCGCTGGTATCGAATTGCCGCGCACCGTGTATGGCCACGGATTCGTCTACTTCAAAGGACAGAAGCTTTCGAAAAGCAAGGGCGTCAAGATCGATCCACTTGAAGCCGCTGACATGTTCGGCCCCTGTGCGCTCAGGTATTTCCTGATGCGGGAGGGGACCTATGGAAAGGATGTCGACTTCACATGGGAGCAGTTTCGATCCAGGTATGAGTCGGAACTCGCCAATGATTTTGGGAACCTTCTCTCTCGTTCCACAGCGATGGTTGAGAAATTCCTGGGCGGGAGGATCGAGAACCTCGCGGCGACCACACAGGATGGGAGAGGAGCAGCGCTCATCGAACTGTCGCGGTCCGTGGCATCACATGTGACCGCGGCGATGACGGGATACGCCCCGCAGGTTGCTCTGTCCTCGATGTGGGAGCTAGTCAGGCGCGGGAACAGCTATATCGAGGAGGAGAAGCCGTGGGTTCTTGCCAAGGAGGATTCGGCGCGCCTTGCTCAGGTGCTCTTCGATGTGCTCGAGGTTGTTCGTCAAGTGGCTGTGATGACCTGGCCTGTGATGCCGGGGAAGTGTGAAGAGATACTCAACCAGCTTGGGCTCTCTCTGACCGTCGGGGATGTGGGATTTTCTGAACTGCTTGCCTGGGGTGCGGAGTGGCCGCGCGAAATAGAGGTTACCAAGGGAGAACCGGTCTTTCCGAAATACACGGACGAGGATCTTGCGAAGCGATTTGATGTGCAGACCGAATCCGCTCCAGAGAAAGACCCACCTGTGGACACTGAGACGGATACCAAGAAGGATGAAAAGCATATGGCAACCTTCAGCGATTTTCAGAAGTTGGAATTCAAGCTTGCCAGAGTCGTCGAGGCAGAGCGCGTAGAGAAAACAGAGAAGCTCATCAAAATGAGAGTCGATCTGGGTGGCGGGGACGTCAGGCAAATGGTGGCCGGAATAGCGCTCGGTTATGCCCCGGAGGAACTTGTCGGCAAGACCATTGTTGTCGTAGCGAACCTGGAACCCGCTACTATCAGAGGCATAGAATCTCAGGCCATGCTTCTCGCGGCGACCGGTGATGAAGCCATGGCCGTGGTCGTACCGGACAAAGACATGCCGGTCGGAACGAAGGTGAGCTAGCGGTGGCCGGTAAGGCAACCAGCCCACCGGGATGCGCCCTCACAGACACCCATGTCCATCTCAACCTCAAGGACTTCAACCGGGATCGTGATGAAGTTATCGCGAGGGCACTTCAGGCCGGTGTTGGGTTGATGATCAATGTTGGGTTCGATCTCGCAACGACACGTGGATCAATTGAACTCGCCGGGCAGCACGATTTCATTTACGCGACAGCCGGTATCCACCCCCACGAAGCATCCTCCTACAACCATGCAGCGGAGAAGGAACTCAGAAGTCTGGCTGCGGACTCACGCGTGGTTGCCATCGGTGAGATTGGTCTCGACTACTACAGGGACCTCTCGCCGCGAGGTGACCAGATTCGAGCATTTCGCGCGCAGATACGCCTTGCGCGTGAACTCGGCCTCCCGCTTGTCATTCACAACAGAGATGCGCTCGACGATGTCCTTAAGATAGTAGACGAGGAGGGAGCGGGTGAGGTTGGAGGTGTCATGCACTGTTTCCCGGGCGATGCCGACTATGCGCGGGAGGTAGTGGATCGAGGTTTTCACATCGGAGTAGGTGGACCGATCACGTACTCACGCGAGGGCAGATTTGTGAAGGCCGTGAGAGCGGCGCCGCTCAACAGGATTCTCCTCGAGACGGATTCACCGTGGTTGACTCCGGAGCCTTTCAGGGGTCAGGGAACGAAACGGAACGAACCGGCGTTCGTCTCGGAAGTGGCCGCGGCCGTAGCCGTCGCCATCGGCGTTGGCGTTGAGGATGTTGCGCGACAGACCACGGGAAACGCGATGCGGCTCTTCCAGATTCCAGAGAAGCCGTCGCCGTCGATAGCTTACGAGATGTGGGGCAACCTCTATCTGAACATCACCAACAGGTGTACTAATGAATGCCGGTTCTGCATCAGATACCAGACCGACATCCTCTGGGGATACAACCTGCGTCTGGAGAGGGAGCCTTCAGTCGAAGAGCTTCTGGATGCGATAGGGGACCCGACGCGATACCGCGAGGTTGTGTTCTGCGGATACGGGGAACCGACGATGAGGCTCGACGTCATCAAAACAGTCGGGGCCCATGTGCGCGAGCTCGGCGGGAAAGTGCGCGTCGACACGAACGGGCAGGGCAATCTGATATGGAACAGGAATATCGTTCCGGAGCTTGCCTTGGTTGCGGACACGATTTCTGTCAGTCTCAATGCTGAGAATGCTACGGTGTACGAGAATGTCTGTCGGCCGAGATTCGGAGCCGGTACGTACGAGCACGTTCGTTCCTTCATCCGAGAGTGTGTGAAGGCGAAGCTCGACGTTGTTGTCAGTGTTGTTGACATTCCTGAGATAAGCATTGATTCGGCCAGGAGAGTTGCCGGGGAGCTCGGTGTCCCGTTTCGCGTCCGCGGAGGTGGCAAGAGTCGGCCCGAGAACGTTGGAGACTGATTGCTGATGGACCTTACACCACCACCTGTCATGCTCTCCAAATACAAGCTTGCACCTTCGAAACAGCGCGGGCAGAATTTCCTGAATGACTCGAACGTGATCAGGAAGATAGTTGACGAGATTGCGCCGGAACCGGATGATGTCATTGTCGAGATCGGCCCGGGTTTTGGTGCACTGACATTTGAACTTGCCGAGAGAGCGCGTCACGTCATAGCGGTGGAACTCGATGGTGGAATAGTCCGCGCATTCAGGGAAGAGTACGGTGAAAACCCGCGCATTACGCTTATTGAAGGTGACATTCTCCGATTCGACCTCGAGGAGGCACGAAGGAGTCACAAGTGCGAGCGACTGCTCGTCGTTGGGAACATCCCGTACAGTATCACGAGTCCGCTTATCCGGATGCTGACGGATGCGAAGAGAAAGGTCAAGCGAGCCGCGCTCATGGTGCAATCAGAGGTGGGCGAGCGGGTCGTAGCGCGTCGGGCCGACAGAGCATATTCGGGGCTGTCTGTGGTCGTTCAGTATCATGCACAGGCGAGACTTCTTTTCACCGTGAGGAGTTCGTGTTTTTTCCCAAAGCCGAAGGTCGACTCGAAGCTTGTTGAACTCGATTTCGAGCGGGCGCCAGGAAGGGACTCCAGCGCAGAGTTCTTCGAATCGGTCGTTCAGGCGGCGTTCGGCAAGCGAAGGAAGATGCTGCGGCGGTCACTCGCGGATATCCTGACTCGTTGCTGCATGACCAGCGGCGAGCTGGAAGCAGCAACAGGCATAGAACTGACGCGCAGGGGCGAGACGCTCGATGTGTCAGAGTTCGAGTCTCTCGCGATCGCACTTGAAGCATCGGAGACGAGTGCCGGGACAACCGAGTCATGAAAGGCGGGGTCGTGCACAACCAGCATCTCACTCATCCTGCCCTGACCGTTCTAATGGTCTTTCTTGTCTTGCTGCTCTCTATCGGTTACGCATGGGCCGATGATGACGACACTCCGCCGGAGGGTGAGCCTCCGGAAGGAGCGCAGGTTCCGGAGATCCCCGAGGAGGGCGATGGGTCCGAGGAGGGCGATGGGGCCGATCAGGGCGATGGGGCCGATCAGGGCGATGACGATGAAGAAGGGGGCGATCTCCAGGGGTTTGAGAATCGGAGTGTGGATGAGCGTCGCCGGCATATGGGACTGGGTGCTGAGTTCCACCCCAGCTACAAGCTGACGTACGGTAGAGATCAGGATGTGAGCAAGTGGGGTCATGACTTCGACCTGTCTTATCAACTGTCTCCCAGGGTCAATTTCGTAGCGTCTTCCCTCATAAGCACACGATTGAACAGCATCCTGAGTAGAGAGAACCGCCAGGAGACCTGGACGGGCAACCTCAACGTCGCCGTGACGGATGCTGTCAACATGGGTGTGAAGTTCAACCGCTCGACTCAGGTGGACGTTAGAAACGAGGGGGCACTGAACGAAGTGAGGAGTTCGCGAGAGAAAGAGACCATGGACCTCACAATGGGCTATGCGAAGACGTTTTTCAGTGGGGTCAATGCATCACTGAGCGCGAGTTCCGGCATCGAGACAAATGAATACGCAGATGTCAGAAGCCAGGGATCAACTCAGGCGATCAGCGCGACACTCGACTACGATCCCCTGGACAATCTGACCACCACAGTCGGCTACTCCGGAGGCCATTCGCTGCTGGATTCAAGGCAGGGCGAGGATGTGGAGCACCAGAACGAATCATTCGATCATGCGCTCAACGGCACCATGAAGTACGGGTGGGATGAGAACTCGTTTGAGACAAGAGCACGACGGTCATTCTCGACAATGCAGTATCCTAAAGAGGGGGAGACTGAGGAGCGTGAGCAGGAGAACGAAACGCTCGGCGTGAGCAGCACGTTTGCTCCCATGGAAGACCTCAAGATGACGTTCGATTACAACTACTCGCGGAGCCAGGCTTACTATCAGATCGAGACGACGAAGGACAGCGATGTAGTCGGGCACCAGTTGAAGGGCAGCGTCGAGTACACGTTCAGTGAAGCGAAGCTATCGGTGAATCTCGGGTCCGAGCGAAAAGCAAATGAGTACTTCGATTTCCAGACGGGTGACACGTACCACGAGACTTTTGCCGTGTCGCTCTCCCGGGACTTCGGGGACCAATTCGACGCCGCTCTGCGAGCGCGCATGAGTCTTCTGTCTCAGCAGTATGAGGACACGGAGGCCAACGACCAGGATCGCGATCTCTTCGAGCAGGAAGTGACGCTGAACCTGTCGTACAAGCCTGCGACCAGCATCACAACGAGTCTGAATCTGAAGATCAAGCAGAACGAGCTCATATACATGAGGACGTCCAGGACGGGCGACAACAAGACCACAGAGACCTACTCTCTGCAACCGACAGTGAGAATGCAAATAAGCCCGACGGTCAGTCTCACGCAGAAGTACACGCTCTCGGCCGACTATGCTTCCTACACATTTGAAAGCGCATCTAACTTTCTGATCCGGGCACTGTCCATAGCCACGGAGCTTGACTGGAAGCCCCTAGCGGGGCTCTCACTCGATGCAACCCACAAGTACTCAGGGCAGGATGAGGGAAGTTATGTGGAGGATGAAGCAGGTGTCGAGCGTTACGGTAGAAGCAGCGAGCGGGATGATCACAGAATCTCCCTGAAGGCGAGGTACACGTTCTTTGATTTCGTAGACATCGAAGCAAAACAGGAATTCAGCGTCAGACGCAAGTGGACGATCCGCGACGATGTGCGGCGGTTGTCGTGGGAGAAACATGACACGAGTTTCACGGCGAAGGCGAGTGTGGAGCACAAGCTCGAAGATGGTTCCACCCTCAGGGTCTCCATCGCCCGAACTCTGAGGGATGCTGCGAACATTACCGAGCAGCAGGCAGATGTGTGGAACATCTCCGCGATGCTCAACAGAACCTTCTGAACCATGCCAATGGAACGCCACCTCGAATCATCGGCGGCACCGGGGAACAGTCGGGAGAGCAACAGATGAAAGACAGATCGCCGGTGGCAAGTGTCGTCCTCGCGGTGCTCACGGTCGCGCTGGCGATTGGGTTGAGCGGGTGTCTATTCTCACCCCGGACGCCCGATGGTCCTCCGGATGGGAGCGACATCCCATGGGAGACGCCCGTGACGACGTCCATCGTGCTCACGAACCTCAAGGCTGCTCTCGCGGGGGAGGGCAGTGCGAACTACCTGGACTGCTTCACTGACGACTTCCGCTTCCACGTCGATCCTCAGGACTCTCTCGATGCGGGTGAAGATGGCGAGCAGCGATATGCGAACTGGGTGGCGAGCGACGAAGAGCAAGCGGTCTCAGGTATCTTCGCAGAGGCATCCAAGGTCTCGATCTCCTTCGTATCCTTCGAGCCCCCGGACGAGTCACAGGACGAGACCTTTCGGAAAGACGACTATGTTCTGGTCATCGATTGGGCGTCCGGGCAGCACGTGAGCGAGCAGATAACCTACAAGGGACGAGCGACGCTCCACATGCGAAAGACCGGGTCGCGCTGGGCCATATTCAAATGGGTCGACCGCCGCACCGAGGCGCCGGAGGACTTCGAGACGTGGGGTGTCCTGCGCGGCGATTACAGGAACTAGCAGGATGCTTCCTGCCTCGAATATCCAAGCTTGACAATCGTCACATCTTTTGAAACAGGGGAAAGCGCGCCCCGGCACGAGGCTTGCACTGATCTCTGTCGAGACGTTGGCGCGCGCAACCTGTGGTCTCCAGCATAGTTACGGTCCCGCGGGTAATGTCCATAGTTATGTGTAGATTTGGCGGATCATATCCTCGGTATCTCCTGCGACGAGGGCGTAGATGATGCGTTCGCAGCTTCTGTCGTCGGTGAAGCTCCTCATGTTCCTGATCCGTCCCCGCACCTTCTCCTGG
>JAUVLP010000060.1 GCA_030600655.1 Candidatus Eiseniibacteriota bacterium | reverse complement strand
TTAACTCGCTGGCTATCGATCTTGATGAGGGAAACGAGGATTCGAAGGAGGATTGATGACGCGAATGCCTGCGCATGGTGAGTTCGCCCGACGTGTGCTGATCGTGATCAGCCTCGTTGCGATCGTCGGGTTAACGTTCTTCGTTCTGGGTAGTGGCGTACACATATTCTTGATGGTCTTCGCAGGTCTTCTGCTTGCCGTATTTCTCGACGGTGTTGCATCATTCGTGTCGGAGAGAACGCCGTTTCCGCGAAGTTTCGTGCTTACTGCGACAGTTGTGGGGATGTTCTTTCTCGGTTGGGCATCGATCTGGGGACTGGGGCCGCGTGTCGCGGCCCAGCTTTCAGAGTTTATGGACTTGATCCCGAGTGTGGTCTCTGAGGCGGAAGAGGCACTTCGGGAATACAGATGGAGCCGAGAACTTCTGTCGTTGACCATGGAATCCAATGAACTTCTGGCTCTCGGCGGCGGTATGCTTCGTCCGATAACGTCTCTGTTCTGCGGGGTGATGGCGGGCATTGTCAACCTGGTGATCATCCTCGTCGTAGGGATATACGTAGCCGCATCACCCAGAACGTATGTCAGGGGAGCGCTACGACTCCTTCCGGTCTCGCGGCGTGCCAGAGCCGGTGAGGTAGTGGCTGCGCTGACCCACGTGATCAGACGCTGGATCGCCGGGCGACTGGCCTCGATGCTGGTCGTGGGAGCTCTCACGATAGTGGGGCTTCTTATCGCAGGGATCCCGTTGGCTCTCACGCTGGGTCTCTTCGCGGCGTTGGCTGCGTTTGTGCCGTACGTGGGACCCGCAATAGGCGCCATACCCGCGATACTCGTCGCGCTGGCTGATGAACCGGTGAAGGCGCTCTATGTGGTGCTGGTATTCACGCTTGTCCAGATTCTTGAGAACTACATCATCACGCCGCTCATAGACCAGAAAGCAGTGTCGCTGCCGCCCGCTCTCCTCATCAGTGCCCAGATACTCATGGGTGTCCTGCTTGGAGCGGCGGGCGTACTGCTGGCAACCCCGCTTGTGGTAGTTGCTGTGGTGCTGGTTCAGATGCTGTATATCCAGGATGTGCTCGGGGACCCCATCAGGGTCCTGGGGTCGAACGAGGTGGGCGGGCGAGGCAGAGATACGTAGCTTCAGTGTTGGATGCCGACCGCAGCCGGGAACAGTGAGGACGCCATGTTCGGGATCGTTTTGTCCGTGGGCAGGAGGTCGGTCAGTCGCTTCGCAAGAGAGCGGGGTCCTGAAGCCGCTGCGGGAATGGGGTTCTACTCGATATTCTCGCTGTTTCCGTTCCTGATGCTACTGGTCGCAGCTGCAAGTGCCGTTCTGAAGACCCCGGGCGTTCAGAACAGGATTCTCGATGAGGCGATCAGACTCATGCCGATCTCCGGTGACGTCGTTGGACAGAACATGCAGCGCATCATATCGTCGCGTGTGACGTTCGGCACTGTAGGGACCATCATGTTAACGTGGGCTGCTATGAGCGCATTCGCAGTTTTCTCCTTGAACGTGAACAGAGCTTGGACACATTTCCGCCCGGTGGCTCTTCTACGCGCGCGGTTGGCTGCTCTCGTGGTAGTGGGGACCCTGGTCGCGGCGAGTTCGCTGGCGATCCTGGGAGGCGGCTCGGCAGGCTTACTGTCTCGCCTGACCGCCGGTTGGGGCCTGAACGGGGCAGCACTGCCGTCCGTTCCCCTTCGTCTCATTGTCGGCGGGGTAGGCTTCCTCACTCTAATGCTCTTCTACCGTTTGATTCCGATGGTGAAGGTGTTGTGGCGGGAGGCAGCGGTAGGGGCGTTCGTTGGAATCATTCTGTTGTGGTTGGGGACAAGGTTGTTCGGGTTCTTTCTGCAGGGCGGTATGGTGCGCTACAACGTTATCTACGGGTCACTGGGCGCCCTCATCGCTCTCATGACCTGGATCTACATGGCTAGTTCTATCACTATCTTCGGGGCACATATCGCCTCGGCAGTAGCGCATTTCACGCGGCTCGGAGGGAAAAGAGCATGAGAGTTCTGCGAGACAAGTTCCTTGCCGCCATGATCGCAGTCAGGGCGTTGCCGGGGTCTCCCGACTACGGTGGAGATGATCAGCTCATAGTCGAGAGAGCGCTTGATGATCTGGAGCACTACAAGCGCGCAGGAGTCGATGCGATACTCCTCGAGAACAGTCACGATCTTCCATACGTCAAAGCGCCGCTAGACCGATTGGCAATCGATGTCATGACGCGGACGGCCATCTCCGTGCGTCGGGAGTTCGATGGTCCCATCGGTATCCAGATGCTCGAAGCAGCCAACGTGATCGCTCTGGAGATCGCGGATGAGACAGATCTGGATTTCGTCCGCGTGGAAGCGTACGTTTTCGCCCACGTGGGAGGGGCCGGGCTCATCGAAGCCTGTGCCGGGCAATTGCTTCGGCGTAGGAAGGCGCTTGGGTGTGAGCATATCAAGATTCTGGCCGATGTGCACAAGAAGCACTGCTCTCACGCTCTCAAGGGAGATCTGAGCATAATCGACGAAGTCAAGCAGGCCGAGTTCTTCAAGGTTGACGGGATCGTGGTTACCGGCGCCATGACGACCGAACCACCGGATGCCGCCGAGCTGGCCCGGGTTTCAAAGTCGGCGTCGGTGCCGGTTGTGGTTGGATCCGGAATGACTGCCGCCAATATCGCGACGTATCTGCCTCTGGCAGATGGTTTCATTGTAGGTTCAACCTTCCGTCTCGGCGGGCGCTTTCTGGAGGTACTTGACCCGGCAAGGTTGGATGAGTTCATGGACACATTCACGGTTCTGCGCGAGGCGCGGGCCGGCGACAGCGCAGCCGGGGGAGACCGAGGGTGAGCGTGATAAGGATCACTGACCGTATCTCTATAGACGAATCGGAGATCGGATTCGAATTCATAAGATCCTCCGGACCCGGCGGTCAGAACGTGAACAAGGTTGCGACGGCCGTCCAGCTTCGGTTCGACATTCGGGCGTCCGTGACGCTGCCCGATGAAGTGAAGCAGAAGCTGACGAGCCTCGGGGGGAAGCGTGTCTCGCGCAATGGGGTACTTGTCATTGATGCCAGACGTTTCAGAACACAGGAGAGAAATCGCCAGGACGCGTTCGACAGATTTCTGGCTCTTGTGAAGAAGTCGGCGATCCCAAGAAAGCGAAGAAGGCGCACGTCGCCGACACGCGCATCGAAAGAGCGTCGGTTGGATGAGAAGCGACGCAAATCGCAGACCAAACGATGGAGAAAAGACGTGGGTGCGGATTGAGTCAGAAAAGCGTCACGAGGGCTACGCCCGCCAGGGCACTGGCGACGGCAGCGAGCTTCTGTCTGGTTACTCGCTCCTTGAGGAAGACGGCGGCTATCGGGAGGACGAAGACGGCGCTGAGCTGGTTCAGGATGGCGGCCGTTGACGCCTGCGTGAATTTCATTCCTGCAAGCCACACGAGCATCGCTATGTACGCTCCCATAACGGACGCGGGAATCGTGATCCGCCAGGACCGTGACGGGCGCAGGGAGCGCCAGAGGTAACGATGTTTCGGGGATACGATCGCCAGAAGAACGAGCGCTGCAACTCCACCGATCAGGCGGATCGTTGTCGCCCAGAGGATGGGGGATCGGTCGAGAACTGGTTTCGTGAGGACTACGCCGAGGGCCATGAGTGCGATTGAGATCGTTGAGACAATGATTCCCTTACGCATGTCTGCCGGGGAGACTTCCTTGTCGGAACCGCGACGGGCGGATAGGACGATCCCGAAGAGAATGAGAGCAGTCCCTGCGAGATCGCCGGGGGAGAGGCTTTCGTTGAGAAAGATGAGTGAGAGAGCGATGACGAACGGGCTGTATGAGGAACTCACGATCTGGGAACGGCCCGCGCCAACCAGATTGAGTCCTTTCAGGAAGAGGGTATCGGCCACGGTGATCCCGATAATGCCCGCCGCAAGGAGCATACAGTAGTCGAGCAAGGGTACCGCTCGGATGAGTTCGTGTCTGAAAACGGCCAGAGTCACGAGAAGCAGCAGAGTGGCAATGATATTCTTGAAGAAGTTGAGCGCCAATGGCCCAAGGCTGCGTGCGCTCATGCGGAACAGCACTACGGAGCCGGCCCATACGACTGCAGCGGCTATGGAAAGAATCTCGCCCAGCTGTGATGTCGGCAAGTCAGCGGTTCTCCATTCGGGGTCGTGTCGGGCCGCAAGGCGTGTGGAAAAGGCTACGGATAGGAGCAATCACGGAGAATAGCACACGAGAACGGCCCGAGCCTAGAGAGATTGCTGTAGGGGTGGAGGCAAGAGGGACTCGGTATCCGGTTGGGTGGGTCACCATGTACCCATGCGTTCCCGACATAGTATGACTTGCTGCTTGACATTTCTGCCTATATACATATAGTATGAAGGTTTGTACGAATGAGCATTGTGGGAGCGTATGGATGAAGAAGCAGGAGGACGCGTGGACTACGCAATAGTGAGAACGGGTGGGATCCAGTTCAAGGTCTCCGAGGGGGACAAGATTCGCGTTCCCAGCGTTCACAGCGAGGTTGGCGAGAACATCACGATAGAGGATGTTCTTGCTCTGAACATGGGCGGTGAGCTGACCGTGGGTGCGCCTACGATCGAGGGTGCGAGTGTGTCGGCGGAGATCGCCAGTCATGGTCGCGCCAAGAAGATCATTGTCTACAAGAAGAAGCGCAGGAAGGGCTACCAGCGCAAGAACGGACATCGGCAGGGCTACACCGAGCTCAGTATCACCAAGATCACGGCGTAGACTGTAGACTGTAGAGGGACGGGCGAGGGTGCCCGGTGACGGAGGATTTCAAGAATGGCACACAAGAAAGGCGTCGGAAGCTCGCGGAATGGTCGCGATTCCAACGCGAAGCGATTGGGGATCAAACGCTTCGGTGGCGAGTTCGTCCGAGCTGGAACAATTATTCTCAAGCAGCGTGGAACGAAGATCTGCCCGGGCGAGAACGTGGGCAGAGGCGGAGACGATACCCTCTTTGCTCTCACTGACGGTCTCGTTGTGTTCGAGCGTTGGGGCAAGAACAGAAAGCGTGTGAACGTTCAGTAGTCCCGGAAGAGTCTAGGCGAGGTGAACTTCCAGGTGCAACACGAGCGTGCCGGCTGCGACGAGGGTGGGCAATCGGTGGCAGACGAGGACGGGCGGGTGTCCGGCATTCGTTCATGTGGTATATGTGATTCGGAAGAGGTGTTCTCTCGGGGTGGTTAAGGTCCCCTTGAAAACACCTCTTTCTTGTGAACGGGCATGAGAGACGCATACAGTGAGAGACGACCGGCCGTGAGGCCGGAGGAGAGAGAAGATGAAGATCAAGTGGCTGGGACACTCATCCTTCCTGATTGAGTCCAGCGACGGGACGAAGGTCATGACTGATCCGTTTGAGTCGGGTTCGTATGATGGGGCGGTTGCATATGCGCCCATCAAGGATTCGGCCGATGTTATCACAGTCAGCCATGATCATGCCGACCACAACGCTGTGGATGGAATTGCCGGGAATCCGGTGATTATCCGCGGTGGTGAGGAGACGATAATCAAGGGGGTAGTTGTCCGCGGCGTCGGCACGTTCCACGACGAGAGTAAGGGACAGGAGCGCGGGCGCAATGTCGTTCACATTGTTGATGTGGACGGTTTGAGGGTGGGGCACCTGGGTGACCTGGGCCACGCGCTCTCGGATGATGAGGCTGAAGCCGTAGGTCAGGTGGATGTGCTGCTGGCGCCGGTCGGTGGCTATTACACGATAGGGCCAGAGGAAGCCAGGGATGTGGCTGAGAAGCTTGGCGCCCGGATTGTGATCCCCATGCACTACAAGACAGAGGATCTGGGTTTTCCCATTCAGCCGGTTGATGATTTCCTGAAGCTGATGGAACAGGTGGAGCGAGTTGCAGCAACCAGCATTGAGATAGACAAGGACAACCTCCCGGAAAAGCGGAGTGTGATCGTCCTTGACTACAAGTAGTGCAACGATCAAGCAACCTGACCAGTGAGATCAGAGGGACGCGATGGCGAGGGAGAAGGTGTTGGGAGTAATCCCGTGTCGACTGGAGTCCTCCCGTTTCCCGGGGAAGGCACTGGTTCCGATCGCGGGTGATCCCCTGATCGTACATGTTCTGAGAAGGCTCTCGGCAGCTCAATCGGTCGATCGAGTCATTGTGGCGACCGACAGCGATGAAGTGGCCAGCGTCGTGGCGTCCGCCGGTGGCAATGTTGCCATGGTTACGGAGGCGTGCAGCACGGGGACCGAGCGGGTGGCGCGGGCTGCAGCTTCGAGCGATGCAGAGATCGTTGTGAACCTTCAGGGAGATCAGCCGCTGATTGAGCCGAGCGACATAGATCGCGTGGTCAGCCTTCTGGCGAGCGGTTTCGATATAACGACGATGGCGTACGGTGACGACGACATGGCTGACTACTTGAGTCGCGACGTTGTGAAGGTGGTGAGAGACGCACAAGGGCAGGCCCTGTATTTTTCGAGATCTCCCATTCCATCCTCCAAGTTGGCGGCGAGGGACAGCGGTGACGCTGGTGCCGACGGCCCCGAAAAGCCATCGTATCTGCATCACGTTGGGATATACTGCTTCCGGCGCCAAGCGCTCGAGAGATTCGCGGCTCTTTCCCCGTCAGAGCTCGAGACGAGGGAGAACCTCGAACAGCTACGCGCTCTGGAGAACGGAATGTCGATAGGTGTCGTCATCAGCGAGCACAAGGCCCCCAGCGTCGATCGTCAATCAGACATTGCAGGGGTAATAGAATTGCTCGGAGCCGGGTGAAGGCTGATGAGAACCGTCTCACTGTAACATGCCCACCGGGAGAGAGGGTTGCCATGCCCAAGTTCATCTTTGTCACAGGTGGAGTTGTTTCTGCCCTCGGGAAGGGGATAGCCTCGGCTTCCATAGGCTATCTTCTGGAGAGCCGCGGAATCAGTGTCACAATGCTGAAGTGTGATCCCTACCTCAATGTAGATCCGGGAACGATGAGCCCTACGCAACACGGCGAGGTTTTCGTGACCGATGACGGGGCGGAAACGGATCTTGATCTTGGCCACTACGAGCGCTTTATCGACAGGGAGCTCAGCGAGGACAACAACATTACGACCGGCCAGATCTATGACACGATCATCAAGAAGGAAAGACGTGGGGACTATCTCGGTCGGACAGTGCAGGTCGTGCCGCATGTTACAAACGAGATCAAGGAACGCATCGTCAAGCTTGCGGAAGACACCGGTGTCGATGTCGTGATCGCGGAGATCGGCGGCACTGTTGGTGATATCGAGAGTCTTCCTTTCCTGGAGGCGATCAGGCAGATGCGTCTCGATCTGGGAACCGACGACACACTCTTCATACATCTTACGCTGGTTCCCTACATCAAAACAGCAGGGGAACTCAAGACCAAGCCCACGCAGCACAGCGTGAGAGCTCTGAGAGACATTGGCATCCAGCCGGATATCCTCGTGTGCAGGACCGAGCGTGAGCTGGGCCTCGAACTCAAGAAGAAGATAGCACTCTTCTGCAACGTCGAGATAGATGCTGTTATTGATGCCCGGGATGTGGACTCGATCTATGAAGTGCCGCTCCGCTTCCACGAGGACGGCTTTGACGGTATTGTGATCTCGAAATTGAAGATCGAAGCGGAGACGGTCGACCTGAGTGCAATGGAGACCGTGGTCGAGAGGATCTACAATCCGAAACACAAAGTCAGGGTCGCCGTGTGTGGGAAGTACGTCAATCTCAAGGATGCCTATAAGAGCATCACCGAGGCGTTTCTGCACGCCGGGGCTGAGAACGACGCGCGGGTTGAACTTGTCTGGGTCGATGTCGAGGACATCGAGCGTGAAGGGAGTCCAGACAGGATTCTCGCGGGGGTAGACGGGGTCCTTGTTCCCGGTGGCTTCGGAGAGCGCGGCATAGAGGGAAAGATCGCTGCTGTAGGATATGCGCGTCGAAACGGCGTCCCATATTTTGGGATCTGCTTGGGAATGCACTGTGCAGTCATCGAATACGCTCGCAGCGTCTGTGGTCTCACTGATGCGCATTCCACCGAGTTCGCGCCTGATACATCCGCTCCGGTCATCGCGCTTCTGCCTGAGCAGGAAGACGTTGTGAACATGGGAGGGACGATGCGTCTGGGCGGCTATGATTGCGTGCTGTCGGCAGGTTCGCGGGCGCATGAGGCCTATGCTGCCGACACGGTACGCGAACGGCACCGGCATCGTTATGAGTACAACAATGAACACAGGAAGCTGCTTGAGTCGAAGGGACTGGTGTCCGCAGGCGTGTACGCAAAGGCGGATCTTGTTGAGATCGTTGAGATTTCGGATCATCCATGGTTTGTGGCGTGCCAGTTCCATCCGGAGTTCAAGTCACGGCCGGGCTGGGCGCATCCGCTTTTTCGCGAGTTCATCCGTGCAGCTCGGAGTTACAATGAGTTGCGGAGAGAAGAGGAGAAACCGGCTGAGGGAGTGCGCGCCGCTGGTTGACACTGCATCAGGAAGAGAGAAGAGGGACAGCAGATGGCAGAGAACCCGATCGCCATCGGTGGAGTGGAGATAGGCCGCGGACAACAGCTGGCCCTCATAGCGGGTCCGTGCGCGCTCGAGAGCGAGGAGATGGCCCTCAGAGTCGCTGAGGCTCTTGTGCGCATCGGGGAGCGCCTCGCGGTTGGCATCGTCTTCAAGTCGTCGTATCTCAAGGACAACAGGATGTCTCCAGGTTCGTATGCTGGACCGGGACTCGATGAAGGATTGGCTATTCTCTCTCGCGTCAAGGCAGAGACCGGCCTTGCCCTGATCACGGACATTCATACTGCGGAGGAGGCAAGCGCTGCGGCGGATGTGGTGGATGCGCTGCAGATACCGGCCTTCCTGTGCAGGCAGACGAGACTTCTCGAAGCGGCTGCGCGGACGGGAAAACCTCTCAACATCAAGAAGGGGCAGTTCATGGCGCCTGAGGACATGGGGAAGGTTGCGGCGAAAGCGGTCGCAGCTGGAAACCCGAAGGTGCTACTGACTGAGCGCGGCGCGTCGTTTGGGTATCACAACCTCGTCGTCGACATGCGAGGCATACCGATAATGCAGGGACTGGGCCATCCGGTCGTATTCGACGCCACGCATAGCGTGCAGCTGCCCGGAGCAGCGGGAGGCGTGTCCGGTGGGCAGCCTGAGTTCGTGCCGGTACTGGCGAGGGCAGCCTGTGCGGCTGGTTGCGATGCGCTCTTCATCGAGACTCACCCGGACCCACCCTCGGCGCTCTCGGACGCACAATCCATGATCTCCCTGGCGGAGTTACCGAAGGTGCTTGAAGGGGTGTTGGCTGTGGCCCGAGTCGTTCGGAGTGGATAGGGGGCAGGATTGATCACGCTTGAGCGTTCTGCAGCGGAGAAGATCCGTGTGCTTGTTCTCGACATCGATGGCGTGTTGACGAGACCCGAACTTGTTCTGGGAAAGGACGGGGAAGAACTCAAGGTCTTCTCGGTTAAGGATGGTCTCGCGATCAAGTTCGCGCAGCACGCGGGAATCGATGTGGCGTTTCTGTCGGCACGGAGTTCGTTGATCGTGGAGCACAGAGCAACGATGCTGGGTGTGACGGAGGTCTACCAGGGTGAGCACGCGAAGCTGTCTCGTGTCCGGAGAATTGCTGAGGAGCACGGGATCGCACTGGACGCTGTGGCCTACGTCGGGGATGATATTGTAGACATTGAGTCGCTCATGGCAGTCGGAATCGGTGTCGCAGTCGCGGACGCGTGTGCGGACGTTCTCGGCGTCGTTCATCATGTGACGGACGCACTCGGCGGTCGGGGCGCGGTCAGAGAAACGATAGAGGCGATTCTCAGGACTCGGGGTGATTGGGACAGGGTCGTCCAGGATTACATCGCCAACGCCTCGTGACGACGCGCAACGGGCGCATGTGGGAAGAGGTGGCCGGAAGGTTGGAATTGTCTCGGCCAGTGCGGAATGGAGTAAGAAGTGAACGGTCTGTCGGATGAGGAACGCGATGTTCTGGAGAACCGCCTGATAGCACATGGGCGGGAAGTTCTGGTGATCGAGCGGGATGGCATAGCCAGGCTCGCTTCGGTTCTCGGCGCTGAGTTTGCACGAGCGGCCCAAAGGATCATTGGAACGAAGGGCCGGCTCGTCGTCTGTGGGGTCGGCAAGTCCGGCATCGTTGCCCGGAAGATAGCGGCAACGTTTGCCAGCACGGGGACGCCTGCGTTCTTTCTGCATTCGTCGGAAGCCGTGCACGGTGACCTTGGGACAGTAGGGTCGGGTGATGTCGTGCTCGCGGTCTCGAAGAGTGGGGAAGGACAGGAGCTTCTTTCAATGATCCCCGTCTTCAGAGACATAGGTGTGTCCATAATAGCGATCACAGGTTCTATCGGATCGACGCTTGCTGAGCGGGCCGACATCGTTCTCGACGCTTCGGTCGAGAAGGAAGCATGCCCGATGGACCTTGTGCCGACAGCGAGCACAACGGTGGCTCTTGCCCTCGGCGATGCTCTGGCCATAGTGGTCATGAGGGAGAAGGATGTCGACGCGGACCGGTTCGCGATCTTTCATCCGGGCGGAGCGTTGGGGCGACGGTTGCTTCTGAGGGTGCGTGATGTGATGCACACCGGCGTCGAGCTTCCGACGATTCGGGACGGGGCGCTGATGCATGAGGTGATCGTTGAGATAGCGAACAAACGACTCGGGATGACGACCATCGTGGACGGCGCCGGGCGGCTAGTGGGTATCGTTTCTGACGGGGACCTCAAGCGAATCCTGATGGATCGCTCCGACATCCTGGATGTCCCGGTTCAGGAAGTGATGATCCGGACTCCAAAGACGATCGGAG
Source organism: Candidatus Eiseniibacteriota bacterium (assembly GCA_030600655.1). GTDB lineage: Bacteria > Joyebacterota > Joyebacteria > Joyebacterales > Joyebacteraceae > Joyebacterum. Next base: position 3,210 of record JAUVLP010000060.1, on the reverse strand, counting down.
AGAACGTCCTTCTTGCCGAAGCTCTTGAGCGAATGGAGACGGCTGCTTCCAGCCCTATCACATTTCTTGTCATCCTGGATGACGACGGATGCCCAAAGGGCGTCATACACATCCATGATTGCCTCAAGGCGGTGGGATAGCCTCCCCCGTTGACCCCAGGGAACCCCTTCTGCTATTCTACGTTGCATTAGTGTGTTCGGCCCCGAAGGATTGGGGTTGGCGTTGTCGCTGCGGCTTGTCAGCGGACCCGAATCTGCGTATATTGGGGTGAGGAGTTCGTGACGCTACCGTTTGCACGGATGATTCCGTTTGGGAGGAGCATTGCACAGGAGATGTCTGAAGGTCATTCCCGTCATACTGTTTGCGGTGCTCGCCGTGCTTCTTGGATGTGAACGCGGAAATCGGGGCGATGTGAATGGTGGATCCGTGGTTCCGGATCAAGAGATAGGCAACTTCAAGCTGACGCAGACGAGTGACGGACGCATCCTGTGGACGCTCTCGGCAAGTCTTGCGCTCGTGTTTGAAGAGGCGGACAGAGTGGAGACCACCTCACCGCGGGTCGAATTCTTCGACGAGAACGGAGATCTGAGGTCGACGCTGACCGCGCGCACCGGCCTCCTGCGGCAGCGGACGAGTGACATGGAGGTGCTCGGGGACGTCGTTGTCAGATCGGAAGACGGAACTGTGCTTGAGACAGAGAGGCTTCTCTGGTGTGAACAGAAGGGCAAGATCGAGACTGATCGAGCGGTGCGCGTCACCAAAGATGGTGATGTGATGACGGGCACCGGGGCGGAGGCAGATCCTGATCTCAAGAACCTGCGGATACTGAACGATTTCAAGGCCTTTGTCCGCTCCGATAGCGGTCAACTCGAGGAAGAGCGGTAGCGAATGAGCGACAGGCCTGTATCAGAACACGGACAAGAGCAGCGTGCGATGCCACGGGAACTCAGGGCATCGGGGCTTGTGAAGAGCTACGGACGCCGCAGAGTGGTGAACGAAGTCGATGTCACGCTCGCGCGCGGCGAGGTGGTAGGTCTGCTGGGACCGAACGGCGCGGGCAAGACCACGACCTTCCACATGATAGTCGGACTATTGAGACCCGAATCAGGCAGCGTCTATCTTGACGATGAAGACATCACTCGATCCCCGATGTACAAACGTGCGAGGAAGGGCATCGGATATCTATCGCAGGAATCATCGATCTTCCGCGGGCTCTCTGTTGGACAGAACATCATGGCCATTCTTGAGACGCTTGATCTCTCACGAACAGAGCGTCGAGAGAGACTTGCCGAGCTTCTGGCAGAACTTGGCATAGAGAACCTCATTAACCAGTCGGCGGCAACACTCTCCGGAGGAGAGAGACGGAGGGTGGAGATCACGAGAGCGCTGGTGACGAACCCGGCGTTCCTGTTGCTGGACGAGCCTTTCGTAGGGATAGACCCAATTGTTGTTCAGGATATCCAGACGATCATCGGGAGGCTGAAGGAACGCGGCATCGGGATTCTGATCACCGACCACAGCGTGCGGGAGACGTTGTCGGTAACCGACCGTGCGTATATTATGTACGAAGGAAAGATACTCCTGTCGGGGGGAGCACAGGAGCTGGCGACCAACGATGAAGCCAAGCGAGTCTATCTGGGTGAACGGTTCCAGCTCTAGCGGGGACAGGCAAGGAGACAAGCACAATGGATATGAAACCCGGCCTTCACTTGAGGATGTCACAGCAGCTGGTTATGACACCCAGGCTGCAGATGGCTCTCAAGATACTGCAGGTCTCGACCATGGAACTGGAGCAGTTCCTCAAGCAGGAGCTGTTGCAGAATCCCCTTCTGGAGCGTGTTGACGAGGACGAAGAGGCTGAGGTTGAGACGGAGACGTCGGACGAGTCGCAGGAGGAGGGGAAGTCGGAGGCGGATGGTGGGGAGGCGCCGGCAGAGAAGAGCGAACCGGTGGATGAGCCTGCGAAGACCGAGGAAGCTGACGCTGCCGGCGAGGATCTGGATTGGGACGACTACCTGGACGATGTCTATGCGCATGCGTACGGGCAGAATCTTGAGCGAGAAGAGGATGATCGACTTGAGCGCGTCCCTGTTGCGGTCGCGACATTTGAGGATCAACTCAAGCATCAGCTGCACGTCGAATGCGACGAGGACGGACTCATAGGCATCGCCGAGTACATAATCGACGAACTCGGCCGCAGCGGGTATGTCAGGGATACCGTGGAGGGGATAGCATCTGCGCTGCACGCTCCGCTCTCCGCTGTGCAGCGAGCACTCAAGATAGTTCAGTCACTCGATCCTGCGGGGATCGCTGCGCGCGACATACGGGAGTGCCTTCTCCTTCAGCTTGAACGCAAGGGAATGAGTGACAGCGTGGCAGCGAGGGTCATAACTACCTGCTTCGAGGAGCTCAAGGCCTGCAAGTACGATCAGATACGTCGCAAGCTCGGAGTTACGGTCGACGAGCTGAGAAGCGCAATTGCCGAGATCTCCAAGCTGGATCCGAGACCGAGGATGGATCCTGCGGGAGGGGACCCAGGCTATATTACTCCCGATCTTATCGTAGAGGAGGTCGACGGCGAATACGTGGTCTACCTGAGCGACCAGGACGTGCCACGTGTTCGGATCAATCCGACGTACCGACGCATTCTACGTTCCGGAGGTGATTCGGAGGAGAAGGAATTCATTGCCAAGAAGCTCAAGGCCGCCCGTTGGATCGTCCAGAGTATCGAGAATCGACGCCGCACCATGGTACGTGTGATGGAGAGCATCTCGAGGGCGCAGGCTGGGTTTTTCGAGAAGGGCATTTCGGCCATGAAGCCTCTTACCCTCCAGCAGATCGCTGATGATGTCAGCATGCATGAATCGACGATCAGTAGAGTAACGAGAGGCAAATACGTTCAAACACCTCGCGGGACATTCGAGCTGAAATACTTCTTCTCGAGCGGCATCCGCACCAGCGACGGTTCGGAAGTTGCATCGAAGGCCGTGCAGGATGCGATGCGCGGTATCATGAGCCGCGAGGACAAGAAGAGACCGCTGTCGGACCAGAAGATAGCGGAAGAGCTCAAGAGGATGGGGCTCAGGATTTCCAGACGCGCGGTTGCAAAGTACAGAGACCAGATGGGTATTCTCCGAGCTGGACTCCGCAAGGAAATATGAGAGATCTTGACATCATGGGGGCGTGCATTGACAAGAGATGTGATCCTGG
>JAUVLP010000228.1 GCA_030600655.1 Candidatus Eiseniibacteriota bacterium | reverse complement strand
CGTAGATGTCGCGCAGCGTCCGGATGCTCAGCTCGTCGAACGCCAGGCCGCGCACTGGCTCCATCCGCCCATCATCCGCGTAGACTTTGTAGGCAACCACAGGCCCGGTCAGGAGCGCCGAGCCCGGCTCGTCGAAGCTCTCGGTCCGCTGATACTGGCGCGAGATCTCCGGCACGTCCAGCAGCGTGATGAGCAGTCCGAACTCGCTGTCGAAGTCACCAGCGAGGCTACGCAGCTCCTTCACCAGATCCTTCTTCGTCTTCTTCGACTCCACGAACAGGTTCGACGCCGCCGGCATGGTCCACTGGTTCGGGAACGTGATGGCGTGGCCGTTGGATTCCGTCAGCTTCTTCGTCGGCCCGCGCCCGGTCGGCAGCCCAACAAGCCGGCCTTCCTCCACGAGCGTCACATCCTGACAGGGCACACTCTCATCATCCACGAGCTTGTAGCCGGCGAGCTTCACGCCCTCCCAGCTCTCGCGCGTGGGCTCGTCCCGCACCGTCATGAACTCGGGCATCACACGGCGGTTGAGCTTCCCCGCGAGCTTCGCGGCGAGCAGTGGAGACTTGAGAAGAATGACGCGGAAGTGCGCGATTCCGCTCCTGGAGTACTTCGACAGGGAGGAGACGACGATGCGGTTGGGGAACGTCCGGCTGAGGGAGCACAGACGATGAGCATCCTGAAGCCTCGCAGGAAGACCAGATAGGTCATGATCGGCGAAGTCGCCGTCGGCGAGGATGCGCCCATTTCCGTCCAGTCGATGACGAACACGAAGGCCGAGGATGTCGAGGCGAACCGAGCGATTGCTGCGAGGTGCGACGTTCTTCTCTGCCACGAGACCATCGTGCTCAGGACTGTGGATATGCCCGGCTTTCTGCGTGAGGGTCCCTGCTTCTGCGAAGCTCTTTCTGCAAGGGAACTGACATACTACCTCTTGGCCCTATTTACTTGACAGCTCCTAAACATATGGAGTATCGTAGCAATCATCCTAGGACAACAGAGATGCTGACAGGCGGGCGGTGGCTTCGCGGGCGGCTGGCAATCCTGGCCCTCCCGAGAAGCGGATATCCCAAGAGACCCCTTCTTTCCGTGGATCGGGGGGTGCTGTCAGGAGATGGCCGTAGGTTGGTCTAGGATCAGGATCCGCAGCCGTGTTGGCAGCTGCTGGCATGGCAGTCAGCATAGGCTCTCGTGGAGGTGGCTGCATCTGATCGAGGGGCACTGGTCAAGCGCAGTGCTCAAACAGACCAACATGGGTGAGCTGTGCGGCTGCCCGGGCAAGCAGCCACTAGGTGATCGCAGATTAGCTGTTGAGACCACCGGATTGGAAGCAGTAGGTGCGGAGACCCTCAGGCTTCACTCCGGGAAACTCGACGGCCCCAACTGAAGAAGGAGGTGACAAAAGGGGCTTTCGGACCTGCTGGCCTGTTGGACGGTCCTTCTGCCTGCTCCCATCACAGGACTGGGGTAGCTATGAGACGTGGAATGGGTCATCAGGGGCGCAGCCGGCCCTTGCGGCCAAAGAGACGACGCATGTGATGTCATCCAAGAACGGCTGTTGCTCGAGAACACCTAGTGGCCGGACAAAGGGAGGATCGAGATGATTCCACTCAGAACCTCAACATCGAACCCGCTACGGAATGCAGATCGCTGGCTTGTGGTCTTGGCCGCCCTCTGCCTTGCCGCGTCCGCAAGCGGCTCCACTCTGGAGCTCCAGTTCGACGAATCGGCATTCGACAGCTGGCAGACACTCGATGCACTCGGACATGTGGAGGCGCGCTTGATCCCTATCCGAGTCGAGCTTGTCGCTGTCGCAGAAGGACCTTCGGAACCCGTCTGGTCCTCTACGCTGGCTACCCCTCAGAGTCTATCTCTCGAGGTTGAACCCGGCCAGTACCGGCTACTCGTTGAGGACGAGAGATCCGGCCTCATATTGGAGTACCCTTCTGGGCGAGGGGGTGTCTTGAGTGTTGAAGACGGCTCTGTAGTTCTAGGGGTCGCCGGTGCGTCTGAACGTATCCGCGAGATCCAGCTGGCGGAACGCATAGTCAAGCGCTCGCTGACTCCAGGACCAAGCGACCTAGTCTTCTCAGGCGAACTGCTTCTCAGATTCACGCTAGAGACGAGCCTGGAAGAGAGAGTAGCCGTCCTCGAGGAGCAAGGCATGACCATCGTAGGCAGGATCTACTGGTCTCCCATGAGGATCTGCGAGACTCTCAAGGCGCGTATTCCTGCGGAGCGTGACC
>JAUVLP010000174.1 GCA_030600655.1 Candidatus Eiseniibacteriota bacterium | reverse complement strand
GACGGCAAGGGTTACCCCGAGGGGCTTGCAGGTGAGCAGATTCCGCTGGAAGCTAGGATTATCAAGGTCGCTGATGCGTTCGATGCGATGATGTCGAACCGGCCCTACAGATCCTCATTGGGTCTGGAGAAATCCATTCAGGAGCTCAAGAATGGGAAGGGGACCGAGTTCGATCCAAAAGTGGTTGAGGTTTTCTTGGCTGTCTTGGACGCCGGTAAGATAGAGGCCGTGGATTTGGCGTCCCCGTAGGTAGACGAATCGTGAGTACCGCGTGCCATCGGCGGACTGGAGCGAGGGTGGGGGACGGAGTTCGCCCCCACGCTGGTCGGTGCTTTTGTCGGACTCGTTGACAAGAAGAGGTTTGATCTCCCCGAGTAGCTAGGCAAGAGATTCCCCGTTACAGAGCATCCCCTCTCCAGCACAAGGGGGTCAGATGGCAATGCCGCGAGGAGGCAGTGATCCGCAGCCGCATGGCTGTTCACTTCCAGATCGCTTCGAGCCCATCAGGGCAGTCGTTGTTGAGAAGGGCATCAGTTGCTGCGAGGCACACGATGTTCTCGGGGGGCAAGACGTTCTGCTGAAGTTCGCGCCTCCCCAAACCGAGAGCGGATCGTCCTCACACAATCCCATCCTGCATGAGTACCGTGTACTCTCATATCTCGCACACGCTTCGATCCCGAGAGTTGTGGACTTGATTCTGGAACCGTCCCACAGCTGCCTGTGTCTCGACAGCAGCAGAGGCTACTCGGAACTGAGGTCATGGTCCGAGGGGGAGTGGACGGTTGAGATCTTCGGAGCCTGGTTGGATTCGCTGCTCTCCGTGCTGGAGTACGTCCACGGGATGGGGGTCGTTCACTGCGGCTTGACACCGAGATCCGTGTTGGTTCTTGCCGAATCCACCATGCAGCGGCCATCAGACTTGAGGCTTCTTGACTTCCAGCGCTCAGCCTGGCCGTTGCACACGCTTCCTCGGCACTCCCCGTCAAGCGGGTTCTTCCATCCTTCGTCAGACTACCAACGCACTCCTGGTCCATCACTTGATCTCTACTCCGTCGGGGCCCTGGCGGCACACGTCCTGTCCGACGGCATCGATACAAAGGCGCCCGGTGCTCCGGATGCCCTGTCAATCCTTCGCCAGCCCTCTCTCCCTGTGCCCGAGCAGCTTCTGAAGATGCTTCGAAGAATGGTCGCTTCCGAGGAGTCCGTGAGACCCTCCTCTGTGGCCGAAGTCCGGAGCCAGATGAAGGCGGCTGACTGGCCGGGTGCTGCGGCACGGTCCATATCCATCCGTCCTCTGGCTGAGTGTGGTTTGGTGCCGAGGCGAGGGGTCGCAAGGGTGCTGCACTCGGCGATAGTCCGCGCACAAGGAGGACTCGGTCACGTTCTCGCGCTGATCGGCCCGGAGGGGACAGGGAAGACGTTCGCCGCCAAGATAGCGGAGGTGGAAGCACGCGCCAGTGGTTTCGGCTTCGTCTCATGCTGTCGGGCAGGTCCATCAGGTGATCGGGCTGTTCTCTCGGACGAGTTCCTCGCCCTCCTCCGTGATTCTGAGTCTATGAGCCGAGCGCACCCGGATGCGGCCTTCACTGGAGAGTCCGGGAGACAGAGATACGTATCGGCCACAGGATCCGTCTGCCAGTCGCTTCTCCTTTTCGCAGATAACGCGGACGAGCTCTCGAAGGAGGATCTCGTCGTTCTGGTAGACACTGTGCGCGCGACTACGGAGCAAGATCGGCCGTCACTCCTCGTGCTCGCGTGCCGTGATCTTCCCGTAGATCTGCTTCATGTCAAAGGAGTGGATCTCGTTGCTGGCGCGGCAGCGGCGAGGAAGAACGGGATCGGGGTCACTCCTGTCTACGCTCGGCGGCTTGGGAATCTCTCACGCGGGGAGACGGCTGGACTCCTTGCAGACGTGACACTTCGCAGCCCTAGCCCCGATCTTGTGGACTGGATGGTCAGACGCACTGCAGGCAACCCGTTGTTCGCCAGGGAACTCACGGGGCATCTGACCGCGCACGAGCACTTTCGCGAGTCATCGCAGGGGCTGCGGCTTGAGCCTGAGATGGAATCCGCAGCGCTCCCTGGGTCCGTGATGTCAGTACTTCGAGAGCGAGTACGCGGGTTATCCGGTGACCAGCTACGCGTGGCCCAGGTCGCCTCCCTCGGACCGGGCATCACTCCAGATGTCATATCGCATGTCACGGGAGTGGTTGCCGATCGAGTACCAGAGCTGATTGATGACCTGGCACGCAGCGGGATTCTGTCGGCGGAGGAGTTCGACGGTGGTGAGCAGGTCTTCAGCTATGAAGTGCTGAGAGACGAAATCTACGAGGCGATACCCGCCCCGAAGCGCCGACGCCTACACGAAGAGGTCGCTGCGACATGGGACGGTTCCCCGCACTCGCCATCCAGTGGCTCGAATCGGGAGGCGGTTCTTGCTTGGCATCTTCACCGGGGCGGTCAGCCGAATGCCGCGACAGCACATGCGCTTCGGTGTACGGCAACGATGACACACGACGGTAGGTCCGATGAATCATTGCCCTATCTTCACGTCCTCGAAACGCTGCCGACCGAGTCCATTCGAGTAGTTGACGGTGCGCAAGAGACTCTGCTGGACATTGCCCGTGACTACTGGCGTCTGGGTCGCGCATCCTGTTGTGTGCGGGTCTGTGAGCTTGGCATAGCGCTTGTAGGTTCGCGAGGGTGTCCGAATTCGCCAGCTGCACTGGAGTTCAAGACGCTTCTTTCTCGGGCGTATGTGCTGAGTGGTGACTTGGACGAGGCTGAGCGGATTCTCCACGACGCTCTAGCTGAGGCTGAGCAGCTGGAGCACGCGGCCTCACTTGTGAAGACCTACTACAGTCTCTGCATGGTCTGCCAGATGTCCGGGAGGTTGAGGGAAATGCTCGGGTTCTCCACTAGCTGCCTGGCCACGGCAGAGCTTTCGGGTAATCCCACTCTGATTCGGTTGGCGTACGGCGGCAGAGGTAACGCACTCATCGCTGTGGGTGAGTGGAGTGAGTCCATCGAGTGGTACCGCGACTACATGGAGATTTCGGGGGGCGCTGAAGACCGGAAGGGTTTGGCTATGATCTCCGGCAATCTCGGACGAGCCTACCTGTACCTGGGAGACTGGGTGCGGGCGGATGACTCGCTCAAGACATCGCTTGCTTTGGCGCGCGAAGTGAACTGCGAGTACTCGCTCGGGTTGAGTTTGTGCAACTCTGCGATTCTCCGCATGCGTATGGGTGCACTCGGCGAGGCCGCCGAGCGATTTCGGGAGGCCATCGTCCGTGCTGGCGTAGCCTCCGATGACTGCGGACTCGCATCGACACTGAGCGATTTCGGCGAGCT
>JAUVLP010000150.1 GCA_030600655.1 Candidatus Eiseniibacteriota bacterium | reverse complement strand
GCGATGATAAGCTCCGGGCTCTTCGTGCTTCCCGGAATAGCATACGCCGCGGCGGGGCCGGCGGTTGTTCTCGCGTTTCTCCTCGCGGGCGTCCTCGTCATCCCTGCGCTCCTGAGTAAGGCTGAGCTCTCAACGGCTATGCCAAAAGCCGGAGGAGCCTACTTCTTCATTGAACGCAGCCTGGGAGGCGCGTTCGGCACGATCGGCGGTATAGCCTCGTGGTTGTCGCTGACTCTCAAATCAGCATTCGCCCTTGTCGGCATGGGCTCTTTCGCGGTCCTGCTCTTCCCTGACATCGGCGCATGGCAGGTCAAAGCTATAGCATCAGGCCTCTGCCTGATCTTTGTGGTCATCAATCTGGTAGGCGCGCGCCACGCGGGGCGGTTTCAGTCGGTTCTTGTGATCGGACTCCTCGCTGCAATAGCGTACTTCATTGTCCGCGGCCTTCCGTCCGTGAACGTTGAGAACTTCGTTCCGTTCATGCCGCAGGGCATGTCTTCGCTCTTCGCCACAGCAGGACTCGTCTTCGTGTCATACGGAGGCCTCACCAAGATCAGCGGCGTGGCCGAAGAGGTGAAGAACCCGGGGCGCAACGTTCCGCTCGCGATGTTCCTCGCGTTCACAGTTGTGACCGTCATCTACGTCTTGGCCATCTCCACTGCCGTCGGAACACTCCCCGCAAGCCTGCTCAGCGGTTCGCGAACCCCGATCTCTATGGCGGCGAACGCTTTCGCAGGGCCGGTCGGACTCATCATCATGACCATCGCTGCCCTCATCGCCTTCACCACCACGGGCAATGCCGGCATACTGTCCGCATCAAGAACTCCCCTGGCCATGAGCCGTGACGGGCTTCTGCCAAGCAGACTCGCACGGGTGAACTCACGGCACGGCACGCCCCATGTAGCCATTCTCATGACCGGCGCCTTCATGATAGCTCTCATAGTCCTTCTCGACCTGGAAACACTCATCAAGACGGCCTCAACCATGAAGATTGTGCTCTTCCTGCTCATGAACGTGGCAGTGATCATGATGCGGGAGAGCAGGATGCAGGGATATCGGCCAACCTTCCGGTCCCCCTTCTATCCCTGGACACAGATCTTCGCCATCGTCGTATACAGCTTTCTTGTGTTCAAGATGGGCACCTTGCCGCTGGTCATCACGGCCGTCTTCTTTGCTGGAAGCCTTCTCTGGTACGTCACCTACGTAGGTATTCATGGAAGGCGGGATTCGGCTCTCATCCAGGTCGTACGAAGGATCACATCTCGAGAGCTCGAGACATCTTCTCTGGACGCTGAACTCAGAGAGATCCTCAAGGAACGCGATGAGATTGAGGAGGATCGCTTCGATGGACTCGTCAAGGCCTGCACGGTCATGGATATGGATCATGGCGAACCTGTTGATGTGTTCTTCAAGCGGCTCTCAAAGGTGCTCGGACATGAGCTGAGGATGGAATCGGATAGGGTGCTGGACCTTCTTGTGAAACGAGAAGCGGAGTCGACCACGGCGCTTCGCCCCGGGTTGGCCATTCCACATATCGTAGTTGAAGGCGAGGGTGTGTTCAGCATGCTCCTCGCTCGTTCCCAACAAGGCATCATATTCTCTGACGACGTGCCGCCGGTGCACGCGGTGTTCGTGCTCATCGGCTCACGAGACGAACGGAACTACCACCTGCGCGCGCTCATGCACATCGCACAGATCACGCAGCACTCCGATTTTGACGGCCGCTGGAGAGCCGCGCGTGGCCCTGAGGATCTCCGGAACATCGTCCTCCTGGGCGAAAGACGCCGCGATGTACGGGACGCTTGAACCCCCTATTCAGTGATTGTGGTATCATTGGCTGACATTGCCTTGCTCGGTCCGCCATCTGTGGATCTACACCGTCAGTTGCCGCTGGAATGCCCCTCCCCTAAGCGTTACTATCTGAGTCTGTTCCGCTCGACAACCCGGAGGCAGCGAATGAAAATCGCAATGGCTCAGCTGAATTCCACTGTAGGGGATTTCGACGGGAACCTCTCAAAGGTCGCCGGAGCGCTCGCCTCGGTGAGCGCCGCATCACCCGATCTGCTCGTTCTTCCAGAGATGTTTCTGACCGGCTATCCTCCACAGGATCTCCTAGAACGGAGTTGGTTCATCGATGCCGCGGACAAGGCACTGGAATCGCTCGCCCGGCTCTCGACACGCTACCCAAATATAGGGATTATCACAGGCACCGTTGCAAGAACCGGATGTGTCATCGGAAAGGGGTTGTCCAACTCCGCCGTGCTTCTTCTCGACGGACAGACCGTAGCCGTCACAAGCAAGTCTCTACTCCCGACCTACGACGTTTTCGACGAGGCCCGTTACTTCGATGCTGCCGAATCCGTCGCGAGCTTCATGTTCGCCGGTGAAAGACTCGGCGTCACCATATGCGAGGATGCGTGGAATGATCCATCGCTGTGGCGCACGCGCATATATGATATGGATCCCGTTGAAGAGCTTGCCCACCAGGGCGTCAGACTTCTCATCAATCTCTCCGCTTCCCCGTTCTACACAGGGAAGGATGAGACCCGGTACCGCCTTATGTCGGGACACGCTACAAGGCACGGCATGACAGTTGTGATCGTAAACCAGGTGGGAGGAAACGACGAACTCGTCTTCGATGGCCACAGCATGTGCGTCGCCCCCGACGGGTCCCTTCTGCAGTATCTGCCTGGGTTCGAGGAGTCCGTACAAGTGGTGGACACCAAGAACACAGCAGGGTCGGCCTTCGTCCCAAGCGAATCGATTGCATCCGTCCATGCCGCTCTTGTTCTCGGCCTCAGGGACTACGTGAGAAAATGCGGCTTCACCAGAGTTGTCGTGGGACTCTCCGGTGGAATAGATTCAGCAGTGGTCTCCGCCCTCGCGGTAGAGGCTCTCGGGCCGGAGAATGTCCTGGGGGTCACGATGCCGTCCCCATACTCCTCCGAGGGCAGCATCACCGATTCCCAGGCACTTGCATCGAACCTCGGCATAGAATTGGAGACGATTCCCATCACTGACATCTACTCATCCTATCTGGGCTCGCTTGCCGGTCACATTGGTGGAGGTAGTGTCAGTGTCGCGGAGGAGAACATACAGGCGCGAATTCGGGGGAACATCCTCATGGCCCTGAGCAATGAGCACGGCCGCCTGCTCCTGTCCACCGGCAACAAGAGCGAGGTTGCTGTTGGCTATTGCACTCTCTACGGCGACATGAGCGGAGGACTATCCGTCATTTCGGACGTCCCCAAGACAATGGTCTACGAACTGGCAGACTGCATCAACCGGAACCGGGAGACAATCCCCCAGTCCATCATCTCAAAACCGCCCTCGGCTGAGCTCAGTCCTGACCAGACAGATCAGGACTCTCTTCCACCCTACGATGTGCTGGACACCATTCTCGACCAGTACATCGATCACGGACGGTCGCGGAGTGAGATAGTAGCTGGAGGGCTGGATGCTGAGACCGTTGACTGGGTTGTTGCCGCCGTGGGTAGAAGCGAGCATAAACGTCGCCAGGCCGCCCCGGGTCTCAAAGTAACGAGCAAGGCTTTTGGAACGGGCCGGCGGATGCCGATTGCAGCCAAGTACCGGCCGTGAGAAACAGCTGGTGGTAAGTAGACGCACTCTGAACCTGCACGAACTCAAGCAGACTCTTACACACAACAGACACGGAGGCCATGCAACGTGAAAGACCCACGCCATGAGAAGTTCGCTCAAGTACTCGTCCACTACTGCCTCGACATGCAGAAAGGGGACCTCTTCAGAATCAGCACATCTGCTTTGGCTGAGCCCCTCGTGAAGGAAATCTACGCTGAAGCTCTCCGAGCCGGGGCACATCCCTTCGTTAGAGTGAGCCTCCCGGAGCTCGACGGGATCTTCTTCGGTGCGGCCAGGAAGCACCAGCTCTCCTTTATGAACCCGGTCCACAAATTCGAGATCGAGACTATCGACAAGATGCTCTCCATCAGGGCATCGGCGAACACCAAGTCGCTGAGCAACGTCGACCCGAAGAAGCAGTCCGAAGCCCGCAAGGCTCAGAGTGATATCTTCAAGACCTTCATGGAGCGCTCGAGTGCGAAGGAACTGACATGGAGCACCACACAGTTTCCATGCCAGGCATCAGCGCAGGACGCGGAGATGTCGCTCGCTGAATATGAGGACTTCGTGTTCTCAGCGTGCATGCTTGACAGAAAGGATCCTGTGGCAGCATGGAAGGGCGTTCACAGAAAGCAGGCGAAGCTGTGCCGGTTCCTGAACGAGCGAAAGACCATACGGATCGTTCGCGAAGGCACGGACCTCTCGATGCGCGTCGGTGGAAGAACCTGGATCAACAGTGACGGCAGGACGAACATGCCGTCCGG
>JAUVLP010000217.1 GCA_030600655.1 Candidatus Eiseniibacteriota bacterium | reverse complement strand
CTTGGCAAATCCGGCCCCGACCAGAACTCTGTGTTCACCAAGAAGCTCTCCCATGCCGGCCACGGGGAGAAGGCCCGCCGTGTGGGACTCTGTTTCCGGGTCCACACCGACAACCACACCCATGAAACCATCCTGTGTGAGAGCGGCCATGACGGGCGTGTAGATACGCGCTGATGCGTGCGATACGTTGGAGTCACTTCGTATGTCCGCGAGCAGGCCATCGACATCCGCAAGCGTGAGATCGATCGAACGGTCATCTCGCCAGCCGTACTCGTGCACCTGCGCGTGCCCCAGCATGGGCCCGGTAGCCGAGTTGAAGAACTGCTCGCCGTACCCGTGCATGAGAGCCGATGTCCCTAGGAATGCGAACTGCCCCACGGCGATGGCGCCGGCAACCAGCAGCGTTCGCTTGAGATTGCGGCCCAGGTTGCGCCAAGCTATTCGGAGTGTGCTGACGAACATCGTGCCGGCTCCCCATCGCTCTCGTCTGAACGCCCTTTTCTCAACCACTCCGCTCTAGCGCTTGCGCTCGAGGTGAGCCAGGCTGAACACGCTGTCGTCCAGAACGACATCGAACTCGATACTCAGATAGCGGAACTCTGTGCTCTTTCCCTCTTCCCTCTCGGGAATCACCCGCATCACCGTAGGAACCCGGCGCCCACCGATCCATTGCACGTCCTCCAGCACCATCGTTCGCGAAAGCCGGTCCTTCCTGTCGAAGAACTGCAATCTGGCGGGAAGACCGTCGTCCGAAAAGACCACCTCGATACGGTTCCACAAGCCCGCGACGTCAGGAAGAGCATCAAGCCTCACCTTCCAACCGGGTGGATCGATAGAGCGACCTATGAGCTCCGACGCGTAGTCATCCAGATACGAGGATTCCTTCACGAGATCATCATTCGTCATGTCGCTTCCCATCCACGACCCCATCATCATCGACGGAGGAATGCGGATGACACGCGAAATCTTCGGCAGATAGTTCCAGAGATTGTTTCCGACCTTGAGTGTCGCCATGCCCGCATCTCGCACGGGTGCCTCAATCACGATGAGGGCTTTGTCATCACCCTTGCTCCAGGATCGCATGCGCATGGTCCGGGTCTTTCCCGGCCTCTCGATCGTGATCTCGCTCACTGCCACGGTTCCGGATGAATCATACAGGTAATCGAAATTCCGGAGAAGCTGCGCAATGTCGGGAGCCGCGTAGCCCGGAGGCACGACCTGCGTGGAATCGCCCCCGGCGAACTTATCCTCCGCGGCATGATCCTGTAAAGCGATCGAGTCGTCACAAACCGCCGGCACAGAGAGCAGAACCAGCACGGTTGCGGCAAGCACTGTGGTCATGATGCGAAGGACGCACTTTCTGAATGCGGTCATCAAGGACTCCTATGTTCTTCGCCGATCAGCCTCTGATCCTGGGCCCCAGAAACGACGAGGCCCACCAGCTGAACAGTGTTACGACGATCGCCCCCAGTAACGCGGCGCCGAATCCCGCCAACGTGAAGCCGGGCAGGAGCAACGCTACGATACCGAGCATTGCAGCATTGATGACCAGAAGGAAGAGCCCAAGTGTAGCAACTGTCAGTGGCAGAGTGAGGAACAACACAATGGGCTTGACCACTGCATTGACAAGACCAAGCAGGAAGGCAGCCAGCAGGATGGTACCGAAGCCGGAGATGACCATGCCCGGCACGATCGTCATCGCTATCCACAGACCCACCATGCTGATAAAGAGCCGAGCAAGAAACCGTGACATGCCTGTATCCTCCAATCAGATCCTCCACCCACTGCTCCCAAGGGCAATCATTATCTCACCGAAGTAGATGCGGTGGTAGTCCTTCTGAGGATAGCTTCCATCGATACCGGGATCCAGGAAATGCGCCGGATCGAGATCGTCCCAGTAGATCTTCCGGCACTCGAGTATCAGTTCTGCCTCATCGAATCCCGGAGCCGCGATCAACGATGACCCGATCGGGGTAAGCCCGGCTTCCGTGATCTTGTCGCCGTCACGCCCGGACACGGACCCAAGAAGCTTCAGCGCCTCCCTGGCGGATTCGGGAAAAGCACAGAGTGTGAATGTATCATATCGTTCGATGAACTCGTACGTGTAGCGCGTCGGACGTACCACAACCTGTACGACCGGACGGTTCCACATCGCGCCGATGCTACCCCAGCCCACGGTCATAGTGTTGTAATCGCCTGCGCCGAAATCCCCTGAGGTCAGCAGGAGCCACTGGTCGAGCCACAGGTGACTCGGACGGGTCAGGAGTTCGTCAACCGGCATCTCGTGTCTGTCCATAGCTCCTCCACTGCCCAGATGAGGCACCTTGGCCTTGCTCCGCAACACGTACAAGACGCGAGCAGGGCTCGCCCACGACGGACGAGCCCCACACGACAACGTCCAGCGTCGTCCTTGCAGTAAACGGTTACTCGCAGATGTAGTCAAGCGTGAACGCGTACTTCCGGGACAGATCCCGAACGCCCGAGCTCTTGAGCGCCGCTCCGTGCCCGGCCTCAACGTCCTCGAAGTACCAGACGTCC
>JAUVLP010000017.1 GCA_030600655.1 Candidatus Eiseniibacteriota bacterium | reverse complement strand
GACGGGACACGAAGATGTGGGCGGTCTAGTAAATGCCGTGAAGGTCGCCGGCGATTTCGATGTTGCGCTGAAGCGTCAGACGGGAATGACAAGGGCTGGTTTCTACGCTGCAGCCGACGAGGTTTTCAGAGAGACGTTTGGGATCGGCCTTCTGCTGGCCGGGTGGAACCCGCTCTTTCTGGTGGCCGCGCTTCTCGCTGTTCTGGCCGTCGTGCTCCGGGTGCGCGGCAGGAGACGGAAACTCAAAGAGTGGGAGCGGGAGGAACGGGGTAGAGGAGGGGTCGGTCGTTTGCGTAACCGGAGCTGGCAGTAGCTGTTTGACACCCGGCATCGAGATTGCTATACTGCATGAGCGAGGGGAGGGCTAGTCCTAATTGGTAAGGCAGCGGTCTTGAAAACCGCCGGGTTTGCGCCCTTGGGGGTTCGAGTCCCTCGCCCTCCGCCATGACAGACGATTCAGGGAAAGACGCGCGATGGAGAGGTGCCCGAGCGGCTGAAGGGGGCTGCCTGCTAAGCAGTTGTGCGCGCAAGTGTACCGAGGGTTCGAATCCCTCCCTCTCCGCCAGGCTGTCAGTGCGCCCATAGCTCAATTGGATAGAGCATCTGACTACGGATCAGAAGGTTGGGGGTTCGAGTCCTCCTGGGCGTACCAGAATGCATCCCCGGGTCCGAAAGGGCCCGGGGATGCGGCGTTTCTTGAAGGTTGACTTGCTCGAAGGCGTTCGGTACGGTGTCGATGCTGAGGTGCAGTGTTGGTGCATCACTTCGGCGAGCGTGCGAGGCGAGCAATTCACGATGTGGCAGCGGACCAGCGGATTGGAGAGACCGGGGATGAAGAAGAGGAGACTCTCAGGACTGCTGTTTCTGGTGACAACGCTCGTGCTGGCCGTATCTGGTTGCTCGACTGAGAAGAGTGGTCCGACGCAGCTCAGCTGCATGGTCGTGCTGGAGAGTGACCTTGCAAAGGCCGACATGGAGGAGCTGCCTTGGGAGTGGGACGTCGACTTCCAGCAGCACCTTGAGTGCTTCGAATCAGTTCTGGAGAGTGATCCCGGAAACGATGACGCTCTCTTGCTGGCTGCGTTCTGCCGTATCATGCTGACCGCGAGCGATGACGAACTCGAGCGGATCATGGGAGAGCTTTTCGGGGACGAGACAAAGAGCGCTAGACACAATGCGCTGTTCTGGTACCTCAGTCTGCCGGATCCCGAGTCGGTGCGGAATATCATCCGGGCAGGTGGCAGAGGCGAGTTTGTGTTCTCTGACATTCAGGAGTTCATCACAGACGAAGTGCTTCCATCGCTTGATGAGGTGGACGCCTACCTGACGGATTTCGAGGAGTTGAATGGGGTGGTTGTACTGTACACGGCCCCGGCTCTGCCCGATTCAACAGAGCTGCCGGACTATCTGGAGTTCGATGTCGCCGATGCCTACTTCGTGCATGTGCTTGTCGACATTATGCAGGCACTCTGCTACATGGCGATTTCATATAGCGCGGACACAACGGGTGCTGAGACTCTGCAGTACTTGATTGAGGATGATGCTGATTTCCTGACGTTGAACGACGCTGATTTCCTGACGTCAGCGGAATCGGAGCTGATGGAAGCGGCGAATCATCTTGATGATGCTTGTGAAGCTCTTGAAGTGGAATCCGACGATCAAGCATGGGACTTCATCACTGTATGCGAGGCGGGGTGGGTGGTTTTGGAGGACGATGATGTCTTGGGTCCGGACGCGGTAGAGACGCTGAGCGATGCTGCTCAGCTTCTGCGAGAGGCACTGACGGAACAAAGCACGGTAAACCCCCACGACTACGAAGAGGATGCTCCCGATATCGACATCCCGGTCAGCCTGGAGTCTCTGTTCCACGATCCGCTTCCCGATCTCAGGGATTACATGCCATGGCACACGTGGTCGGTCGATGGGGAGACTCTGTATGTTACGGAACCTATCACGTTCCCCGACCCCGAATTCGACGGTCCTCACCCCGGCTATGACGGTGTGTTTCCGGATATGACGAACGAGATCTGGCGGCTGCTTCATGAGTGGGAGGGGCCACACTGGCGCTAGAGCGCAGGTTTGTTCGAGAAACGGTGCAGTCGGGCTTGCGGAGCCGCACTCTTTCGAGTGGGTGTTGGAGCTTAGTGTGCGGACTTCTGGTAACTGCGGATTTCGGGCTGTTACATCTGTAATATGGCACGGCACTTGACATAATGGTGCTGAGAGTAGTGGTATCCATCTCACTCGTTCTATGGAGGCTTCTTGCCTACAGTTATTCACACTGCTGATGTACACCTTGGGGCGTCGCTTGGTTGGCTCGGAGCGCGGGCATCAGACCAGCGCGACCAGCTCCGACAAACATTCCGTTCCATAATCGATCTGGCAGTCCAGGAAGATGCAGACTGTCTCATCATCGCCGGGGACCTGTTCGACAGCAATAGGCCGCCGGCATCCGCTGTCCGGTTCGTACTGCGCGAGCTAGCGCGCCTCTGCGATTCATCAGAGACACAGACCGTTATCCTCCCGGGTTCGCACGACTACATGGGGGAGGAATCGGTTTTCTCCTGCTACCAGGATGAGTTCGGGCAGATCGAGCGTGTTCACATCCTGGGCGCCCGTGATGTGCATTCGGCCGTGATCCCACGGGCAAGCCTTGTTGTGCACGGAGATCCGCCTCGGTCGGCGAGGTCGAGTGAGCACCGACTCGCAAGGCTGAGGCCGGACGCGGATTACGAATACAACATCGCAGTCGCGCACGGTTCGGTCGACATCCTTCCCGTGGAGCCGGAGGATCATCCAATATCGCGCGATGAACTCCTGGCACCGGGCTGGTCATACTTCGCGCTTGGGCACTGGCACTCATGGAGAGAGATCGAAGGGAAGGGCGCGCCTGCCGTTTATCCCGGAGCGCCGGAAGTGATTGCAGCTGATCAAGGCGGATGTGGACACATTGCACGTATCAACCTCAGCAGCGACGGTGCGCGCGTAGCGAAGGTGCGAATCGGTACACGTAGGCTCTCGAATATACAGATTGACGTTGGTGGGGCGATGGACACTGACGAAATCGCGCGCCGCGTGGCGGCGGAGCAGCCTAAAGATGCAAACGTGATCTTATCCATGACTCTGACAGGGCTCCTGCCGGTAGGTACAGGGTTCGAACCAGAAGCGCTGTCTGAGATTCTCCGGACCGATTACTTTCATGTGAGGTCGGCACGCCTGAACTACGAGGTGCGACTGGGCCAGGATGATCTGGAGGCGCTTCCGGAGCGACTCGTCATAGGACGGTTCGTTCGGCTGATGAAGGAGCAGATCGACACCGCCGAGGACGCCGGCCAGCGGGAGAATCTGGAGGCGGCCCTTCAGATGGGAGTTGCTTTGCTTCAGGGGAAGGACGTGCTCGCGTGAGACTCAGGAGACTCAAGCTGCGAAAGTTCAGGAGCTTCGGTGAGTATGAGGTCAGCTTCGCTCGCGGCCTCAACCTGCTGATCGGCGCGAACGAGTCTGGGAAAAGCACGCTCATGGATGCTCTTGGCGTGGTCCTGTTCGTGGATCCGAGCACGAAGGCCAAGACGATTCGCGAGCTTGAATCGTGGGGGTCCAGGGGTGGGATGCACCTCGCACTCACGTTTGAGCATGGAGGGAACGAGTACGAACTCAGCAAGGACTTCGGATCGGGGCGTGCCGAACTCAAAGGTCCGGACATCGGTCTTGTGGCTGAACGAGGGAAGGTGAACGAACTCATCGCGGACATGGTTGGCTTCGGGAGCCGTGAGGCCTTCGAATCGGTTGCCATGGTAAGACAAGGTGAACTGGTTGCGTTTGCCGGACAGCCGGGGAAGAACAGGCGCGCCGAGCTTGTTCCGATGATAGAGCGGAAGATGACCAGCGCGAGTGGGAGAGTCGATGCTGCGGCCGTTGTTTCCGCAGTGGAGGAACGGATTCGTGAGCTGCGCGTTGGTCTGGACAGACCGGCGGTCCGCCCGGGGCGCCTCAAGAGACTCTTGGATGAGGAGCAAATGCTCGCCCAGAAGATCGCGGCAGTCGGCCAGGAGTGGGCGAAACAGCTGGCGAGGAAGGCGGCGCACGCGCGGAGACGCGAAGAGTGGACGGCCGTAGAGGGCGATCTGGGCCGGCTTGTCAGAATCGTCGAGGAGCAGGAATCCAGCATCAGGCTGTCTGAGGAACTGGAACAGATTCGGGAGAAGTTGCTCAAGAGAGAGACCTTGATCGGCAGGATCAGGAAGCTGAAGGCGGATTTGGAGGATGCCGGACGGGAGGAGGAGAGCGTGCCGGCGGCAGAATGGGAGGCAGTCAGGTCAGCGCGCGGGGATTTCGATGCTGCCGAACGGCTCGTCAACCAGTTCAAAGAGGAAGCGACGGTCAAGGAAGGTGTGTCAAGTTCGAAGAGCGGTGGGATAGCGGCTCTACTGGCGGCATCCGGGCTTGTTGTGGGATCAGCAGCAGTGTTCATCATCGATGGGTTTCCGTTGCGTTTCGCAGCCGGTGGGATCGCGCTTGTCCTCTTCCTCTTAGCTGTCATGCAGATCCGTGGTCTGGGCCGGATTCTCGAATACGAGCATGGCCTCAAGAATCACATGCGGGAGCGCGGCAAGAGAGAACTTGCACTACAGTCCTCTCTGATGAAGATCGGAGTGCCAAGCTACGCGGAGTTTGCACGCATCACGGCGAATCGGGACAAGGTCTGGCGGCGCGCTGAAGTCTCGAGGGCACAGCTTAGTGAGGTCTGTGACGGAAGGGATCCCGAGGATGTCGAGGAGGGACTGCGGACCGAAACGGTCTCACTGGGCCGCAGGCGAGCTGAGCTGGAAGCGCTGCTCGGCGGTGCTGATGCACCCAGACTGCTTGTCGATAGAACCGCGCTGGTTAAGCTGAAAGAAGAACGAGATAGCAAGAGAGAGCAGGAGGCGTGCCTGCGACGTGGCATCGACGATGACCAGATACGTATGGAACGCGATGAGAAGGGTGAGGCGCTTCCAGACCTTGAGGCGAAACGGGAATCCACCCTGGATGCGATCAGCAAGGTGGAGCAACGCATCAGAATAATGGAGTTGGCGGCACGAGGACTCGAGGGAGCACTCACCAGCACGAAGGAGGAGGCCGCAGAGGTGCTTGCGCCGATAATCAGCAGGGTTCTCGAGCGAATCACAGGCGGTAGATACTCGCGTGTGTCGGTCGGTAAGGACCTCGATGTGGCCATAGACAACCCGTCGCCGGTTCCCGGAGCTCCCGGGAATGTCCTCGAGAGCGATCTCAGTACCGGTACCGTCGATCAGCTTTACCTTGCTACTCGATACGCGCTTCTTGAATTTCTCTCTGCACAGGACGGGGCCCCGTTCATTCTGGATGACTCCCTTGTCAACTGTGATCCCGAACGCCGTCAGGAGGCTCTCGAGCTGATGCGCGAGATATCAACTGAGCGCCAGGTGATAGCCTGCATGTGCGAGGATCACGGCGTCGAACACCCGGTCAATCTGATCAGATTACCATCTGCCAGAGCGCTATTACCTTAACGAACTGTAGCGACAAGTGTGCAGCCACGGGAGCCCGGCATGGGAACGCGCTGTACGAAGTGTGGTGGCACCACTGTCATCAAGAGCGAGATGTGGAATCGCAGCACGGCCAGGCTTGTGCGCCAGGTACATTGCGAGTCGTGCGGAAACGAATTTGCGAGGGAACTGCCATGGGGCGCTGTATCGCCATCGCAGATGCCCAGAGACCGGGGTGGGATACTGAAGTGCGGTCTCTGGTTCGTTGGTTTTCTGATCGTGACATGGATCGCTCTCAAGCTGACAGGCTATGGGGCGAGATCGCTCGCATACAGAGCGCTGACGCTGGCGGATCACGGTTTTCTCCATCCAGGCTGGATTGTGGTACTGGTCCTGGCGGCAACACTGCTCTGGCTTGCCGGCAGGCGGCGCGCAGTGATCCCCGGACGTCCCGCTGTGCTCGCGCCGGACGTCCACATCAGAGCGGAGCCACGTGGGAAGCTCTCACTGATCTTGACTGGTAATCGAGGTACTATCGCACACGACTATGTGGTTGACCGGCACTACGAGGAGGAGAAGGCAGTTCTCGGCGAGCTTGATGACATGGCGAGGCGGAGCGTGAGGTTCGAAGGCGGTGATGTACTGCCCGGCGCCGATGAGATCGCTGAGACACATCGCAGTATTCGTGCCCTGGGACGGAGGTTGGCCTCGATTCTCGGTGGAGAGGGCGCTGGTGCAGCAATGGATCAGTTGGTGGATCTTCCGGGAGACCATCTGCTTCTCAGGGTTCAGCGTGAACTGAGTGCCTTTCCGTGGGAACTCCTGGTGCCGAACTCCGGGGGACAACCCCTGTGGCAGCTTTACTGTCTTTCCCGACAAATCAGAACGGATGATTCCCGGGACACGGTGGGGCGCAGACCGGCGACGCCGCTCCGGATGCTTGTGGTGGCGAATCTGGAACAGGGAAAAGGGGGACGGGGTCTTCCTGAAGCGGAACGTGAGGCGCAAGAGATCCTTGAACTTGGAGCTCTGAAACCGGAGCTTGTTCGCGTGGTCAGGCGCTCGCCACGAGACCGCGGCGAGCTCATGGCTGCGCTCAATGAGGGATACGACATCGTGCACTACGGCGGTCACACTGCTCACGGAGAGTGTGGTGGTGCGGGTTGGGTGCTGCCAAGCGGGGAGATCGTCGACGGCCGAGATCTATTCCCGCCTGCGGCAGCTCCTCTCCTGGTCTTCTCGAACGCGTGTGGCGTCGGAGCGAGGGGGGCCGAACTCCAGGGGAGCGGTCTCGCGGTGTCGTTCGCAGAGGGTGGAGTGCCGGCTTATCTGGGAACGCTCTGGGAGCTTCACGACGCTGGGAGCGCCGCCTTCGCGTTGGCTTTCTACCGAAGCCTCCTCGACGGCGAAACACTCGGTGCTTCAGTCAGGAGCGCGCGGGAACAATCGTTCAGATTTCACGCCTTTACCTGGGCCAACTACGTCCTGTACGGCGACCCAACTGCAAGGTTCATCGAATAGAAACCGACGGTGCTGCGAAGAGCCCAGCTATCAGGCGCGTCAGATGTGTGAAGCGAGGAAAGCCCATTGCGTTCTGCCGATGATCATGACAGTGCGAGCGTCGCGTTGATCGTGCGCCTGAAAGCGGGTGACGGCGAGGCATGGATGGAGTTCATCGAGCGCTACCGTCGCCTCATTTTCAGCGCCATCAACAGGGTGAACGCGCGTTACGGAGCAGGGTGGGACGAGGCGGTGATGGATGATCTCTTTGCAGAGGTACTCTTCAAGCTGCTACGCCGCGATGCAGCAGCGCTGACATCGTGGCAGGGACGCTGTCGCCTGGAGACCTGGATCTACAGAATTGTGCGGAACGTTTGCATCGACGAACTCAGGAAGACGTCGCGCAGGGGTGAAGTTGCAGAGGCTGATGAGGAACGCGGACCGGCGGGTGGTGGGGTTGAAAGGAGCTGCGGCCAGGGAAGGATGGATCTGAGGCTGTCGCTCGAACAGGCCATCGAGCAGGTGCTGACGGCTAAGGAGGCTCTTGCCGTTCACCTGATCTACTTTGAGGGCTATACATACAAAGAGGTAAGCGAGCGCTTCGGAATGACAGTTGGAGCGATGAGCGGAATGGTCTATCGGGCGCTTGGAAAAATGAAGCAAGACGGGGGTATTGCGCGGTACTGGAACACGGAGTAGGGGGCTGGAGATCATGGTATGCCCACCACGCGAGCGGCTTCTAGCTCATATTGAGGGTCTTGAGTCGGAAGTGGAACGTGCTGAAACTGAGAGGCATCTAGGCGATTGTGCGTCCTGCTTAGAGGAAGTCGCGAGTCTGGCGGCGATCACGGGGGTCCTGAGAGGGGCTGCCGCAAAATCAGCAGACGCAGGTGCGGTCTGCAGCAAGTCAGACGAACTTCTGGCGTACGCAGATGGGAGGCTCGAACCCTCGATTGCTGCGGAATTCGAGAAACACCTCATTCATTGTCGCAGCTGCCTGGGAGAGCTGGCGGATCTCTGGGCAATGAGTGGACCGTACGAATACGATGTGGGTCCGGAGGTCGTCGCGCTAGTTGCAAAACGATTGGCAGAAGAGCGGCGGACGCTTCTGGTGCGGATCTCTGAGAAGACACTCACAGCCGTGAGGGCGGTAGGAGCTTCGATTGAGGAACTCGCGGGCTGGAGCGTTGTTCCGGATATTCCCGCAGTGGCCGCCGCACGATCAGATTGCTGTAAGGTGCACCTCCTGTGGGAAGAGGAAAGTGGCATCACGGTCAAATATGTGTTGGAGTGGTCGCTCGGCTCCGTGGAGTTGACTGGGCGCGTGATGAGTGCGAAGGGACCTGTAGAGGCGATATCGGTGGCCCTCGCGAGCAAGGATGACGCGCGCGGACCGGATTCTCCTGACTCCGAAGGGCGATTCGGGCCGTGGAAGCTGGCTCGGGGACAGAACACAATCTCGCTCTCCGGGACGCCTATCGCTGGTGGACTATCGCACCACGGCATCCTGGTGGATGCAGTTCGCGACTAAGGGGCGATATCTTGCAGCGAAATGATATGCGGGGCGGCTTTCGAGCTGCCCCGCGGTCACGTTTGCCCGAGTGTGATTGCCGCGAAAGCATACTGGAAGCACCGTCCCAATGGTGTCTTAGCGAATCCCAGTCAGCTGAGCAAGCGTGGCACATCACTTGCACTTATGCAGGAGAACGGGTGCCTCCGGGAACGTGTCTTCGGTACTGTGAGGTGACAGGGGAAGCGGCGTGCGGTACCACGCAATGCCGTCGCCGGCTGCAAGGGTTCACATGTGCGTGGGTGCTGCATGCTGTGTGAAGGGCTTGGGTTATTGGGGGAGGAAGCGAGGCTTGAGACTACGGACTAAGGAAGTATCGGGCACTGAAGGTACTAGCTCACATTCACGAATAGATGTCCCGAGGACGATAGGCTGGTCGGTGACCGTCATTGCTGCGGGACTTGCGGCTGCAACAGGCTTCCGAATGGACTGGATTGCCTGGGGTGCGGTCGGCATCATGAGTGCGATGGCTCTGGGCACGGGACTCTTCGCGTTCCCGGTGGCGAAGCGCCACTACGTCTCCTTCTGCACGGCCGTATATGTAGCGACTATTGCTCTCTTCGGGATTGATGTGGCAATCTGGGTCGTCACGATTTCCGGAGTGATCCTGGCAGTACTTGTCCACAGGCGCGATATGATCTACTTGCTCAGGGACACTGGGACCCGAGTTTTCGGGGTTGTTGCGGCTGGTGCCTGCTATGTGGCTGTCGGTGGCAAGGTCCCTCTTGTGGGCCTTTCGTTTGGAGATGTCGGAAGATTCGGCACTATGTTCCTGATGTTCGGAGCCGTGACGAGCATTCTGCGTATCCTTGCAGGAGACCATAAGAACGAGCCGCTACGAGAGTATGTGTGCTGGCTGCGGACACGGGGTGTGATTGCGGAGCTGGCAATGCTGCCGCTGTCAATGCTGATGGTTGCGTCATATATCCCGGGCTCGCCTGCTACATTCCCGCTCCTCGCGATTCTGCTCATAGTCGTTGGAGCGGCAGGGAAAGGTCTCTGGGACACAAGCCGCGGTCTGGTGGCGCGCGTAGAGGAGCTCAGGCTATTAAGCGATCTGGGGCAGAGCATATCGTCGACACTCGATATGGATGAACTCGTTTCTGTGACCCAGGGACTCCTGCGCGAGAGGGTGGGAGTTGATGTGGTGTGTGTAAGCCTTCTGGATGAGATCGGCGGAACCACGGAGGCCTGCACATGTATGGCTGACGGAGAAAAGACGGATGTGTCACGACTCAAACTTGAGCGTTCCCTTGTCCGACGAGTTAATGAAACGAATGCGCCGGTCCAGGTAGACGATGTTGCGCAGGAGGCCGGTAGGTACGGCCGGGGAACAGAGGGAGACGAAAGCGGAGCAGAGGAGTGTCTTCCGGTAAGGAGTTGGCTTGGGCTTCCATTGGTCATAGGCGGTCGACAGATTGGCGTTGTCTCCGTACAGAGCTACACGGCGGGGAGCCTTGGAGGTGAGCAACTCGGATTCTACCAGACGGTTGCATCGCGGCTGGCGCGTGTCGTAGAGAACATAAGAATGCAGCAGAGGCTGGAGGAATCACGAGCAACTGTTGAGGAATGGAATGCCCGTCTCGAGGAAGAGGTGGAATCGCGGACGTCTGAGCTACGTGCCACAGAGGTGGCGCTGGAGACGTTGAACCGGGATCTGGAGGAGAGGGTCGAACGACGTACTTGTGATCTGAAGCAGATGCAAGCGGGTATGGTGCGCTCTGGTAGACTGGCTGCTGTGGGTGAACTCGCGGCCGGTGTCGCCCACGAACTCAACAACCCGATCGGCGGCATTCTTGGTTTCGCCCAATTCGACATTGAGAAGCTCTCCCGAACCGGAAGCGACGGAGTCGACGGGGAAGAAGTGGGACATCTGATTGAACACTTATCCCAGATAGCGTATGAGTCGAAGCGGTGTAGCGAGATCGTCTCGAACCTCCTTGCCTTCTCCGAGTCGCCCGGTTCAGTCCGGAGGGCCGTGAGCATAAATGATATCGTCAGCGTGACGTCCGATATCATGGCGGAGCAATTCCGGATGCGAGGACTCGAAATGCACTTAGAACTAGGCGATTCGCTTCCGGCAGTCTACGGGAGCACTGCCGAGCTCCAACAGGTCTTCATGAACATTGCACTGAATGCCAGGAACGCCATGGAGACGGGCGGCCGGTTGACAGTGTCGTCAAGCTTGCGCGGAGCGGGAACGGATAAGCCCGAGGTAGTGGTGGAATTCAGAGACGAGGGCTGCGGTGTCGCAGAAGAAGATCTCGATCGCATTTTTGAGCCGTTCTTCACGAGTCGCAGAGTAGGCAGAGGTACTGGACTGGGGCTGTCGGTGAGCTACGGTATTGTCTCCGAGCACAGTGGAGACATTGAGGTCGAGAGCACGGTCGGAGAAGGTTCCACGTTTGCGGTTCGGCTGCCGGCCGCTGTGACGGGGGTGGCATTGACACGTAGCGGCAGAGTGACGAGGTGTCCGCTTGATTACGCCTGACCACATGAATGAAGAAACGCCGAGAAACGCGGAGCGCGAGCCGGATGATGCGGAAGCGACGCGTCCGATCAGGCTTCTCATTGTAGACGATGAGGAGATAATGCGGACCTTCCTCAACGAGGTTCTCCGAGACGAAGGCTACGAGATTGAGCTCGCCGCATCCGGTCGGGAGGCCGTCGATCTTCTTAGCGCAGCCACGTTTGACATCGTACTGACTGACATTGTGATGCCCGAACTGGATGGGCTCGGAGTCGTAGCAGCCTCGAAGAAGCTTCCGTACGAAGTCGATGTCATAGTCATGACCGGATACGCGTCGATGGAAACGGCAGTCGAATCGATGAAGCTTGGGGCAGTCGATTACATCACGAAGCCGTTCAATATCGATCAGATACGCATCATCGTAGCCAACCGGGTGAAAGAGCGCAGCCTCAAGAAACAGGCTGCCGAGGGCCAGTTTTACAAGGAGTTGTCTCGGAGAGATGGTCTCACGGATCTATACAATCACAGGTTCTTGCACCAGCTGCTGGAAACCGAGATCAGTCGCGCGGGGCGGTACGATCGCAGCGTCAGCCTTCTCATGATCGACATTGACAACTTCAAGCTCTTCAATGACACCCACGGTCATCCGGCAGGAGACAGTGTCCTGAAGCAGATGGGGCACACACTACGGCGCCTCTCGCGGAACTGTGACTACGTGGCCAGATACGGTGGAGAGGAATTCGCCATAATAGTGCCTGAAGTGAGCACTGCCGCAGCAGCGCGGATGGCGGAGCGGATATGTGCCATGGTTGACGAGACGGAGTTCGAGGGCGAGGAAGTGATGCCCATAGGAAGGCTGACGATCAGTATCGGTGTTGCCACCTTCCCTGCGCAGGCATCCACGAAGGATGAGCTGATCGATCATGCGGATAAGGCCCTCTACAAGGCCAAGGCCGGCGGAAGAAATCAGGTGATTGTCTATGGAGCCGGGAGGATGAACTAGTTCCCCGTGTGGGAGATGAGCTATCGCACTGCGGCCCCGCGTTTTGAGCGGGGCTTTTTGCTGCTGCGTCGGAGAGCGGTTGACATGCTGATGGGTCGCTGCTACGTTGTTCGGCGGCAATGGATCCGTTTGGGGGATAAACTTGGAATCTGTAGCGGGCGGACGGCGGGACACAGACCGTCGATGGATGGAAGCTGCTCTCAAGGAGGCCCGGCTGGCACTCGACGAGGGGGAGGTGCCGGTAGGCGCTGTCGTGGTGTTTGAGAACAGGATTATCGGTCGCGGACACAACCAGATTGAAGGCTTGAGGGATCCCACCGCGCATGCAGAGATCATTGCCATAGGAGCTGCTGCCCGGTCACTGAATGTACCGCGCTTGACTGGGGCAAGCATCTATACTACGATGGAGCCTTGCCCGATGTGCGCGGGAGCGATTGTGCATGCCCGCCTCAGGCGTCTTGTCTTCGGGTGTACCGACGAGAAGAGCGGATACTGTGGTTCTCTGGGGAACATCCCCGATGACCCGCGCCTGAATCACCGGGTGTCTGTGAGTTCGGGCATAATGGCGATCGAGTGCGCAACCCTGGTGTCTGACTTCTTCGTGAAACTGCGCGCTACGAACAGGTGAGGTCGGCGGTGCCGACGGTACATGGTGGGGTGGCAGAGTTGGTCGATCGTGACGGTCTCGAAAACCGTTGTACCCTATGGGTACCGTGGGTTCGAATCCCACCCCCACCGCCAGAATGTCACACGGAGAGGTGACTGAGTGGTTGAAGGTGCGCGACTGGAAATCGCGTGTACGTTAAAGCGTACCGTGGGTTCGAATCCCACCCTCTCCGCCAGCGATCGGAACGCGACAGATAAATGTGGGGATGTAGCTCAGCTGGGAGAGCGCTGCCTTCGCAAGGCAGAGGCCGGCGGTTCGAACCCGCTCATCTCCACCAAGCTGAAGGATGGGCCCGCCTGATGTTTCAGTAGGCGGGTGGGCCCGCCTGATGCCCATTCTGTGACTGTTCGTTCGGGGCCTACCGTGCGATAGAGAGCCTACCGGAGGCCTGAAAGCCCTGACACGCTAGACGGGAAACTAGCGGTGTCCTGTGACCCGCAATCCGCTACAGCGGGGTCGAACACCCATCGAGGCTTCTCGGTGCGAGAGATGCAGTCAAGCAAGTAGTGTTGAAGGTCAGGTCCCGCGCAATCGGGCCCGGTGAACTCGGTCAGGGCCGGAAGGCAGCAGCCGTAAGCCGACAGCACGATGTGCCGTGGGGAAACTTGACTGGAGCCAACTGCTCGTCTACGCTCACGCGTCGAAGGTCGGAGTGGGTGCGTGTCAGGGCTTCAGATCTCCGAAACACTTTCCAAGACACCACAAAGCGGGGGAGAACGCATGTCCTACGTCGTGCTCGCCAGAAAATGGCGCCCGGAAACATTCTCCGACGTCGTCGGTCAGAAGCACGTTGTGGGGACGCTCAGTGCAGCTGTGAGATCAGGGCGGATATCACATGCGTATCTCTTTTCGGGACCCCGGGGCGTAGGGAAGACCACGGTCGCAAGAATCCTGGCCAAAGCCTTGAACTGCGAGGAAGGTCCCTCAGAGAACCCTTGCGGGAAGTGTGTCTCCTGCAGAGAGATCGCAAAGGGAAAGAGCTTGGACGTCATAGAGATCGATGGCGCGTCGAATCGGAAGATCGAGGACGCGCGAAGCATCAGAGAGACAGTTCAGTATGCTCCGCTCGCCGGTCGCAAGAAGGTCTACATCATAGACGAAGCTCACATGTTGACTCGGGAAGCGTTCAACGCGCTCCTGAAGACACTTGAAGAGCCACCCGAACATGTTGTCTTCATTCTCGCGACTACCGAGTTCGGGAAGATCCCGGAGACTATCAGTTCTCGCTGTCAGCATTTCGACTTTCACAGGATCTCGCAGGCGGAGCTTGAGTCCCGTCTTCTTGAAATCGCGACTGCGGAGGATTTGGAGGTCGCCGATGGAACCCTCGGTCTGCTGGCAGCACGTGCGGACGGGAGCATGCGTGATGCCGAGAGCCTTCTCGATCAACTGATGTCCGTCGGAAAAACGGCCATCACACCGGATGATGTTGTCAGCATCCTCGGCATTCCTGACATAGAGGTCTTCTTTGGAATCAGTGATGCGGTGGCGGACCATGACGCGGGTGCGGCGCTGGAAGCCCTGACCGGAGCATTGGAAGCTGGTTTCGATCCGCGGGACCTCATCGACGGGTTGGTGGAACACCTTGGAAACCTGCTTCTGGCGACGGCTGCTCATGACCCGAGTAAATTGGTTGGACGGTTCGCGGAGTATCGCGGCCGCGATTCCGCATCCCTTCATCTGCATGCTGATGACTTGGTGCGCCTCCTCAAAATAGGCATTGAGTCGCAGTCCGCAGTCAAGTGGAGTTCCCAATCAGCACTCCTTGTCGAGCTGGCCGTTATCAGAATGGCAAGACTTGACCGAACCGTCTCCATTGATGAGGTTGTGCGTTCGATCGCCGGTGGAGGAGGTGTGGGATCAGGAGGAGGGGGAGCGCTCAAGAAAAGCAGCGCATCTCGTAGTCTCCCGAACAATACCAGCCTTGCCGGACGAGGGCAGCGGTCGAGCTCGCGAACGCAAGTGACAAGCCCGCAGCCGGAGCGTGCTCCTGATGTCGATCTGGAGCACGCATCGGGGACGCCGCTTTCTGAGAAGGCATGTGGTTCTGACGGGATGGTAGAATACGCCGGTGGAGTTGAGATGTGGCCGGACGTTCTCGCCGCGATCCGACGCGAGAAACCTGCCCTCGCGGCATTCCTGAATGAGGCGGATGCAGCGGAGTTCTCCAGGGGAGAGCTTGCCGTGACTGTTCACAACGGCTCGCGTTTCCACCGGGATCAACTTGAGGATCGCATGAACATGAAGTTGATGGAAGGAATGGCAGAATCGGTCTACGGAGGACCTGTCAAACTGAGGCTCAGGTTTGCGCCTGCCGGTTCGAGCCGACCCGGGAGCGCCGGTGACCGACCAAGTGGAGCAAGGCAGTCAGAGCCTCGTGTAGAAGCGGACGATAGCATGCTCAACAAGGTCATCGAGATCTTCGATGGCGATATCGTCAAAAGATCCTGACAGGAGCGCTGACGTATGGCAAACCAGATGGCCAAGATGCTCAAGGAGGCGCAGAAACTCGAGAAGCGCATGACGGCGGTTAGAGAAGAACTTGCTGATAAGCGGGTTGAAGGTACCGCCGGGGGTGGGGTCGTCCGTGTGACCATGAATGGCCATCACGAGGTCATCTCGATCAAGATCTCGCCGGACGTTCTCGAGAACAGTGACGCCGAAATGTTGGAGGATCTGCTCTTGTCAGCAATGGCTGATGCGAAGCAGAAGTCGGACGCACTTGCTGCAACTGAGCTGGCGAAGGTAACAGGCGGACTAATGCCGCCCGGCCTGGCGTAGAGAATCAACCCAGGAGAGGCCACCG
The DNA here is from genome assembly GCA_030600655.1 of Candidatus Eiseniibacteriota bacterium. GTDB lineage: Bacteria > Joyebacterota > Joyebacteria > Joyebacterales > Joyebacteraceae > Joyebacterum. The sequence goes on along the minus strand of JAUVLP010000017.1, from coordinate 13,038 downwards.
TGGCTGGATTCCCGGCATCACTGGAACGCCTCGTTCATCTCTTCGCCCGGTTTCCCGGGGTTGGACGCAAGTCGGCGACGCGCATGGCGCTGAAGCTGCTTGCGTCGTCCGAGACCGAGTGCGCGGAGCTGGCAGCTGCGATAGTGGATGCCAGAAGGCGGACAATCGGATGTTCCATCTGCGGTGGACTCACCGAGGATGACCCCTGCTCGATCTGCACGGATGCTCGCAGGGACTCGTCGGTAGTATGTGTAGTCGAGCGGCCCAGCGACATCCTGGCTTTGGAGCGAACGGGACGCTTCAGAGGACGCTACCATGTGTTGGGTGGTCTGCTCTCTCCACTCGACGGCATCGGCCCGGAGAATCTCCGTATCGAGAATCTGCTCAGTCGCCTCGAGGGCGAAGCTATCGGGGAGACCATCCTCGCGCTCAACCCGACGGCTGAAGGTGAGGCTACGGCTCTCTACCTGGCGCGCCTTCTTACGGAGCGAGGCGCGAAGGTGACCAAGCTTGCCAGCGGCCTTCCGGTTGGCGGGGATCTGGACCTTGCTGATGAACTGACGCTTGGAACAGCCCTGGACGAGCGCAGGACTATCTGAGCAGGCCGTGCTCTCCACCCCTCTGCACTACAAACGCACCCTTTCTGCTTTGCTCTTGACCGAGACATTTCATGGTGATAACCTCCCAAGTTGATTTGTCTGAGCGTGGGGCGGTTCCTGCGCGCGCAAGGAGGTTGCTACGATGGCGGAGATGTTGGAGATCCGGTGGCACGGGCGTGGGGGACAGGGAGCCAAGACGGCCTCTCTGCTTCTGGCTGAGGCTGCTGCGATGGAGGGGAAGTACAGTCAGGGTTTCCCGGACTACGGGCCGGAGCGGATGGGTGCGCCGATGCGTGGGTTCAACAGGATTAGTGAAGAGCCTATTAGAGTCCATTGCGCCATCTACTCGCCGAAGATCGTAGTAGTTCTGGATGACACCCTCGTCAGTACTGTGGATGTTGCGTCCGGTCTGCCGGATGACGGAATTATCATCGTGAACACGATAAAGACACCCGCAGAGATCAGAAGTGAACTGGGGCTTGAGGGGCGGACAGTCTATACCGTGAAGGCGACCGGCATCGCGCTCGATGAGATCGGGAGACCCATCCCGAACTCGCCAATGTTGGGAGCGCTGATCAAGGTGTCGCCATTCCTGTCTCTTGATTCGGTGATTGATCAAATCAAAAAGAAGTTCTCGCACGGCTTCAAGCCGGAGGTGCTTGACGGCAACGTGCGCGCGATAAAGAGGGCGCACGAGGAGGTGACGTCCGAATGAGCGAGAGGTCCTGGAAGGAGATCCCGATCGGCGGGATCATCGAAGAAGCTGGAAACGCCGATAGCTATGAAACCGGTTCCTGGAGGACGTATCGTCCGATCTGGGACGCGGAGAAATGCATTCACTGCCTTGCCTGCTGGATAGCCTGTCCTGACTCCTCGATTCTGCTGGAGGACGGCAAGATGGTCGGCATTGACTACGCACATTGCAAAGGGTGCGGCATCTGTGCCTTCGAGTGTCCGGACAAGATCAGCGCTCTTGAGATGGTTCTTGAGACTGACGCAGCAGCCGCGAAGTAGGCGCAGGGTACTAAACGCACAAGAGAAAGAGTGAGAAGGGAGATAGATTCGTGGCAAGGAGACTGACGCTCACGGGTAACGATGCAGCCGCGGAGGCCATGCGTCAGATCGATCCCGATGTGGTTACGTGCTTTCCGATCACGCCACAGACTGAGTTGATGCACAAGTTCGCTGACTTTGTGGCTGACGGTGAAGTCAAAGCCGAGATGGTGCTGGTCGAATCAGAGCACAGTGCAATGAGTGCTGCGGTCGGCGCGGCCTCAGCCGGCGCAAGAGTGATGACCGCAACTTCGGCAAACGGGCTCGCGCTCATGTGGGAAATCGTCTACATTGCGGCTTCGAACCGGCTCCCGATCGTGATGCCGGTTGTGAACCGAGCTTTATCGGGACCGATCAACATCCACTGTGATCACAGTGATACGATGGGCTGTCGCGATACGGGCTGGATTCAGCTCTACTCGGAGAACGCCCAGGAAGTCTACGACAACATTCTTCAGGCCATCCTGATCGCCGAAAATCCAGATGTTCTTCTGCCGGTGATGGTTACGTTTGACGGATTCATCATCAGTCACACGGTTGAAGTACTGGACGCTCTTGAAGACAAGGAGGCGTCGGACTGGGTTGGGGAATACAAGGCGATGTATACGCTTCTCGACACCGAGAAGCCTGCTACATTTGGGCCGCTTGATCTTCAGGACTACTACTTCGAGCATAAGAGGCAGCAGATCGAGGGGATGAGCAACGCCACGGGGGTCATCAAGAGCGTGGGTAAGGCGTATGAGAAGCTGTCCGGCAGAGCGTACGGAATGACCGAGCGCTACATGACGGACGATGCCGACTACGTCGTCGTTGCTCTCGGATCGACGTGTGGAACTGCGAAAGTAGTTGTGGACGAGATGAGGGCCGAAGGCAAGCGTGTGGGGCTCTTGAAGATACGCTCCTTCCGCCCGTTCCCACACGCTGAGATCGTTGCAGGACTGGCCTCGGCAAAGGCGATCGGAGTGCTGGACAGATCGGTATCATTTGGCGCTCCAGGTGGCCCCGTGCACAAGGAGATCCTGGCGGCACTCAGCGGAACGGGGCACCAGACATCAATCGTCAACTATCTCTATGGTCTCGGTGGACGCGACATTTCTCTGGATCACATCCGCTCGGTCTTTGAGGAACTAGAGACCGTGGCCGGCAAGACGATTGCGCCGAACGAGGTCAGATTCATAGGACTAAGGGGCTAAGGAGGAAAACCAGATGCCGGCACCAAAGCAACTGGCACAGCACGAAGACCTCGTGACCGGAGGCCACCGCGCATGCGCGGGCTGCCTGCCGATGACGGCCATGCGACAGCTGCTCTTGGCCGCAGGTCAAGACACAGTGGTTGGATGCGCAACGGGTTGTGTGGAGGTCGTGACAACGATCTATCCATATACAGCGTGGAAGACGCCGTTCATCCATAACGCTTTCGAGAACTCGGCTGCGACTATCAGTGGAGCCGAGGCTGCGTACACCTCTCTCAGGAAGCAAGGGAAGATCGACAAGAAGATCAATTTCATTGCGATGGGTGGTGACGGAGGGACCTATGATATCGGTCTTCAGTCGCTATCGGGAGCAATGGAGCGTGGTCATAACATGCTCTATATCTGCTACGATAATCAGGCGTATATGAACACAGGGATCCAGAGGTCTGGTGGGACGCCGAAGGGAACAGCTACGTCGACGACGCCGGTTGGAAAGGTGATACCGGGGAAGACACAGTTCCCGAAGCCGCTCACGGAGATCATGATCGCTCACGATATTCCCTTCGTGGCGCAGGCAACTCCAGGCTATCCCAAGGACTTTACGGACAAGGTTGAGAAGGCTCTTGCGATAGACGGCCCGGCGTTCATCAATGTTCTTGCTCCGTGTCCACGGGGTTGGAGATATCCGGCGGAGCAGTCGATGGAGTACGCAAGGCTTGCGGTGAATACATGTTTCTGGCCGCTGTTTGAAGTGGAGTACGGGGTATTCAAGGTCAACAGGAAGCCTAAGGAGAAGCTCCCGGTCTCCAAGTGGTTTGAGGGGCAGGGCCGATTCAGACACCTGTTCAAGGAAGCGAACAAGGGAATCATCGACGAGGTACAGGCTGAGGTGGACCGCAAGTGGGCGTGGATCCTGAAGCGTGAGGAGTTGACTCAGGCGTAGGTAGGTTCAGGTGTTCCACGGAAAAGCCGTCTGGGGAGGGTTCTTGAACTGGGCGAACGGACTGACGCTGGGGCGGCTGATCCTTGGGCCTGTGATCTTTGCGGTCCTGATGAGTGGGCGACTGTGGTTGGCGTTTGCACTTTTTGTTGTGGCCATGATCAGCGACCTCTGTGATGGCTATCTTGCCAGACGCTCCAACAGCGTGACCGAACTCGGCAAGCTTATGGATCCGCTTGCCGACAAGGTGCTAGTTTCACTCTTGCTTGTGGCCTTCTGGCGCATGGGACTCAGATACGTCCCGTTCTGGATGGTGGCGGTTGTGGTTGGGCGCGAACTCCTGATTCTTGGATGCCGTACGGGCGTGCTTAAGAGTGGAGAAGGGTTCGTTACGAGCCGGGCCGCCAAGTGGAAGACTGCGGCGCAGATGGGGTGGGTCGCACTTGTGCTTCTCTACCTCTCACTGATAGGCGGGACGGACTCCGTCCTCCACGAATTGGCTGGAGGAAGGTTGGAGTCCGTTCTGCTGTTTGTGGGGGGGCTGGCTGTTGCTCTCACTCTGGTGTCGGGCATAGAGTACATGATAAACGGCAGAGCGCTATCCATGGTTGGGAGCAGTCGCCACGCCGGTAGAACCGATAAGGGGAGGTGATCTCTTGACGCCACGACAGCAGGCTTCGATTCATCCGCTTGTCTGGTTTGTCGCCACCGGGGGCGGTCTTGGATATTCGCCTGTTGCGCCCGGTACGGCGGGAACGCTGGGATGCGGTGTGCTACTGTGGTTCCTGATGCCGAAGGATCCCACTGCAGGCGGATCGCTGGCTGTTTTCACGCTATCGGTTTCAGTTCTGGCCTTCATAGCCCTTTCCATTTGGGTGTCCACAAGGGCCGAAGTGGCTTTCGGCAAGGACGCATCGAAGATAGTTGTCGATGAGTTCGCCGGATACCTTGTGGCCGTCCTCTTTCTCCCCAAAACGCTGATCGTGTACATCGCAGCGTTTCTCCTGTTCAGAATCTTCGATGTTCTGAAGCCGTTTCCTGCCGCGCGTGCCGAGACGCTTCCTGGAGGTGTAGGCGTTGTCCTGGACGATTTGGTAGCCGGGATCTACGCCAATGCCCTCATTCGCGTCATGCTTCTGGCAACGGGCATCTAGCAGACCATCGGGAGGTAAGCTTCCGTGAAGGCCGAGATCATCACCATCGGCAACGAACTGCTGGAGACGGGACGCGTCGACTCGAACTCAGCCTTCATTGGAGAGCGCCTTACTCTTCTCGGCGCATCGGTCACCCGATCCACGACAGTACCGGACGTTCCCGGACTGATAGGGGAAGCAGTCGAGAGCGCAATGGGCAGGGTAGATCTTGTCATTGTCACCGGGGGACTTGGTCCCACCGTGGACGACCGGACAAAGGAGGCCGTTGCGCGTTTGTTTGGGAAGAAGCTCGTGCTCGACGAGGATGTCCTCGCCAGCGTCAGAGCTCACTTTGAGAAACGTGGGCTTTCGATGCCTGAGTCGACCGTCTCGCAGGCCATGGTGCCGGAGGGCGCGCGCGTAGTTGAGAATCCTCTTGGGACTGCGCCGGGGCTGCTCCTCGAACAGAAAGAGACACTGGTGTTCGTCCTGCCTGGTGTCCCCGTAGAGATGAGAGCCATATTCGAGGGTTATGTTGTGCCGTATCTCGAGGGGAGAGGCCTCAGAAAATTGACACAAGAGTGTCTCCTCAGAACGACCGGCGTTCCGGAATCGGTCCTGTCAGAGCGGATTGGAGGCATCGCGAAGCGACTTGCGCGAGTTGACGTGGCGTATCTCCCGAGGGTAACTGGGGTAGATATCCGCATCACGGGTCGCGGAGAGACGCTCAAGAAGGCAAGGATCGCGGTGGAGTCCGCACAGGAGCGGCTCGCGAACGAACTGGGCGAGTGCGTCTACGCACGCGGAGACGAATCGCTGGAGCAGGTCGTCGGCTACCTCCTTTCGATGAAAGGGAAGACGGTCTCAGTCGCTGAATCGTGCACCGGCGGATTGCTGGGTTGGACGTTCACGCGAATCTCCGGGAGTTCTGACTATTTCATTGGTGGTCTGATCGCATACTCTAACGATCTGAAAAAGCGACTCGTGGGCGTGAAGGCGGGGATCCTGAAGGAACACGGAGCGGTATCAGCAGAGACTGCGCAAGCGATGGCACGAGGTGCCAGGACCAAGACGCGCTCAGACTACGGCGTCGGTGTGACTGGTATCGCCGGACCGGGGGGCGGGAGCGAGGAAAGACCGGTTGGTCTGGTCTACATTGCCGTGTCCGGGGCGCGCAGGGAACGAGTGCGTGAGTTCCGCTTCACAGGGGGCCGCGACAACGTCCGGAAACAGGCATGCCAAGCTGCGCTCGACATGCTCAGGAGGACCCTGCTGAATCTGCCTGTGGGCTCGCCGACGCTCTAGGAGCAAGTGATGCCGGTAAGAATGTTCATCGCTTTGGAGTTGTCCGCGGCGCTCAGAAAGGGCATACTGAATCTAACAGCGGAACTTGAGCGTAGGGGGATCAGGGCGAGCCGGCCAGGAGCGGGCACCCATCACCTTACCCTCAAGTTCCTGGGAGATGTCGAAGAGGCTCTGATCCCGGACATAGTGGCGGCAGTTGCGAGGGCCGCGTCTGCGGTGTCTCCCTTTGCGTTTGACACGCTTTCCGTGGGAGCCTTCCCATCGCCGAAACGACCGCGCGTCGTCTGGGTCGGCGTGGAGCCCGTCGATGGACTCTACGAGCTTCAGGAAGCAATCGAGCAAGAGCTGACCGTTCTCGGGTTTCCGAGAGAGAGGCGCCGCTTCAAGCCCCACATCACGATCGCGAGACTCCGCGAGCCACCGCGCTCGCGTGACGACCGGGAGACCGCGGGAATTCTCGCTGGTCTGGTTGCCCCTGATGAGAGGACATGGGTTGAAGAGGTTGAGGTGATGAAAAGCACACTCACCGGTGGAGGCGCGATACATGAGCGTTTGGCCGTGGTGCCCCTCGGTGGAACTCGAGAGTGTGTGCGTCAATGAGAAGGCTCAGCAACTGATCAGGAAGCGGAGGGAAAGATGTCTCAGGAGAAGGGAAAGATCAAGGCGCTCGAACTGACCGTCGCACAGATAGAGAAGCAGTTCGGCAAGGGAGCGATAATGCGCCTGGGTTCGGATGAGGTGGGGGTGGGTATTGAGGCAATACCAACAGGGTCACTGATTCTAGATGCCGCTCTGGGCATCGGGGGCGTTCCGCGCGGGCGCGTGATCGAGATATTCGGACCGGAGTCCTCGGGCAAGACCACACTGGCGCTTTCCATCATAGCCAATGCGCAGCGACCGGGTGGCGTGGCTGCCTTCATCGATGCGGAACACGCTATGGACCCCGGATATGCGCGGGCTCTGGGCGTGGACACCGATGATCTCTTGATCTCGCAGCCGGATACGGGTGAGCAGGCGCTGGAGATCACCGAGATGCTGGTGCGCAGCGGGGCGGTCGATATCGTCGTGGTCGATTCAGTTGCCGCCCTTGTCCCGCGGGCTGAGATAGAAGGGGAGATGGGCGACTCGCATGTCGGGCTGCAGGCACGGCTAATGTCTCAAGCCCTGCGGAAGCTGGCCGGTGCAATCAGCAAATCGAATACGTGCGTTGTCTTCATCAACCAGATACGCATGAAGATAGGCGTCATGTTCGGGAATCCGGAGACGACATCGGGAGGCAGGGCGCTCAAATTCTACGCGAGCGTACGTCTCGATATCCGGAGAATCGGGGCGATCAAGTCGGGTGATGCCATCATCGGGAATCGCACCAAGGTCAAGGTGGTGAAGAACAAGGTTGCACCGCCTTTCAGGATCGCGGAGTTCGATCTTATCTACGGCAAGGGGATATCGCTCGAGGGGGATCTCCTGGACCTCGGACTCGATGAAGGAGTTGTTTCGAGGAAGGGTACGTGGATGAGCTATGGCGAGCTTCAGCTGGGTCAGGGTAGAGAGAAGGCGCGCGCATTTCTCGAGGACAATCCTGAGGTGAGTCGGAAGCTCGAACGTGAGATTCGAATGGCGGTTGGTCTCCTGCCGCCGGATGAGAGCTCTGCACAGGCTGAAAGCAGTGCAGAAAAGGTGGTGGAGAAGCTGGCCGTCGGTTCGAGCAAATAGCTGTGGCGATCGGCTCTGGGCTTTGAAGGCGGCAAGTGGGCAGAAGCGGCAAGTGGTCGGTACGATCACAGCGATCAGGAGCGTCGAGGGAAGCTCGGCGCTCACGGTCTACGTGGATGGGGAGCCTGCCTTCACCGCATCGGAAGAGATCGTTTGCAGAATGGGCCTCGCGGTGGGTGCTCGACTGGCCGATGCGGAAGGTCGCTCTTTTGAGAATGGTCTGGATCAAGCGGTTGAGAGAAGGCCGGACGACCTGAAGGCGCGGGAGGCGGCGCTCAGGCTTCTCGCTGTACGGGCGCGGAGCCGTCGGGAGCTTGAGGACCGGCTCAAGCGCAAGGGCTTCGACGCGGCGGTGAGAGAGAGCACTCTCTCTGCTCTTGAGACCGCGGGATTGATTGATGACCACGAGTTCGCCCGATTGTGGGCTGAGGAGCGCCTTCGTTTGCGACCGGTGGGGCGGATGCTCCTGCGAAGCGCACTCCACAGGAAGGGCGTTGCTGAAAAGGCGGCGACGGCCGTACTTGATGAAGCGTACGCGGAGAACACGGAGAAGGAACTCGCTGTTTCGGTTCTCAGAAAGCGGATCGGAAGAACGGGGCCGCCCTGTGACAGACGTGCGAGATCACGGCTTCAATCCCATCTCGTCCGGAGAGGTTTCTCCTTTGAGGTAGTGGCTGAGGCGATGAGACAGATAGAGGGAGAGTTCGATGAGTAGAGTCAGGACTTCGTCTGAGATAAGAAGCGCCTTCCTGGAGTACTTTACTGAGCGGGGACACGAGCTGGTTCCCAGCGCGCCCCTTATCCCGCAGGACGACCCGACGCTTCTTTTCAACTCGGCGGGGATGGTACCGTTCAAGCGGTACTACACCATGGATGATCCTCCGACGAGAAGGGCGGTCTCGAGCCAGCGTTGTCTGAGGCTTTCCGATCTCGAGGAGGTCGGTCACAGTCCCTACCACGACACCTTCTTTGAGATGCTGGGCAACTTTTCCTTCGGTGACTACTTCAAGAAGGAGGCCATCGAGTGGTGTTGGGATCTTCTCACCAATGTTCTCGGCATTGCCGGCGAGCGCCTGTGGATCACGGTACATGAAACCGACGAGGAGGCTGCGGATATATGGCGGACACGAATCGGCATCCCGGAGAAGAGGATCGTCCCGCTAGGTGACAAAGACAACTTCTGGGGTCCCGCCGGAGACTCGGGACCGTGCGGCCCTGATTCAGAGCTGCATTTTGACATGGGTGAGAATACCGGTTGCGGACGTCCTGATTGCAGACCCGGGTGCGACTGCAGGCGCTTTTTCGAGCTCGGCAATCTGGTCTTCCCGCAGTTCCTCCAGGCTCGCGACGGCACGAGGGAACTGCTGAAACGCCCGGGTATCGACGTGGGAATGGGCCTGGAGCGACTTACGACAGTGATCCAGGAGAAGGATACGATATTTGCGACGGATCTCTTCATTCCCATCGTTAATGCGACACGTCGCGCTGCAGAGGAATCCGGAGGCAGCACGCCCAAGGATGAGGTCGGTATCGATGTTGCCATAATCGCCGACCACGCCCGGGCGGTTACCTTTTCACTGGCCGAGAACATACTGCCGTCCAACGAGGGACAGGGATACGTCATCAGACGGCTCATCAGGCGTGCTGTGAGGAGAGGGCTCGCGCTCGGCATAGAGGAGTCTTTCTTCTACAGGATTGCGGGCGTGGTGATTGACTCTATGGGCGAGGCGCATCCTCATCTCGTGGCCAGGCGCGAGCAGATAGCTCTGGCCATCAAGTCGGAGGAGGAACGCTTCCAGTCAACTCTGGCGCAGGGAACGGCCCTTTTCGAGGAGATCGTCGAACGCACATGCGCTGGCGGTGGGCGGACAATCAGCGGTGACGACGCCTTCAAGCTTTATGACACATACGGGTTCCCGCTCGACCTGACCGAGGAGATGGCAGACGAGCGCGGACTCGGGGTCGATCTGCCGGCCTTTGAAGCGGCAATGGGTGAACAGAAGATGCGTGGCCGGAATGCCTCATCCTTCGCAGACGCGGTCGACGGGCATCGGCAGTGGATCGATGAGTTGAACGAAGGTCTGTCTGAATCGGAATTCGTCGGGCACGCGCTCAAGTCAAGAGAGTCTGAGCGAATGGAACGGGAGACGGCGGGCATCTTCTCGGAACCGGTGGCTGTTGTGGTAACTCGGGTCAGAAAAGGAGCGGACGAATCGCTAATAGAGTTCACTCTGGACCGGACGCCGTTCTACGCGGAGTCCGGCGGTCAGGTAGCAGACACCGGCCTGCTTTCCGGAGAGGGCGTTGCCCTGGAAGTCGTCAATGTGTATGACGAAGACACATCCACGGTCCACGTGGCAAGATCTACAGGCGCGGAGATCTCAGCCGGCAGCCGTTTGGACGCGGTCGTCGATCTTGCCAGGCGATGCCGGATCGAGAAAAACCATACCGCCACTCACCTGCTTCAGGCGGCATTGAGAAGGATACTCGGTGATCACGTGCACCAGTCGGGATCCTGGGTGGGACCTGATCGCCTTCGCTTCGATTTTACGCATTTCAGGTCTCTCGCGGATTCGGAGATCTCGACCTTGGAGGAGATGATCAACGCTTGGATCCGTCTGGATTCTCCGGTTCGGGATCAGATCGTGAGCCTTAAGCGTGCGGTTGCGGATGGCGCCATGGCTCTCTTCGGCGAGAAGTACGGGGAGGAGGTCCGGACGGTCGCAATAAGCGATGTCAGCCTGGAGCTCTGTGGTGGCACGCACGTCCGGCGAATTGGACAGATCGGAGCGTTCTCTGTCATTTCGGACGCCAGTGTCGCGGCGGGCGTGCGGAGGATTGAGGCTGTCACAGGTGGGGCCGCACAGCTCAGGAGCAGAAATGACGCCTGTCTCGTGCGGGCCATCGGTGAGGCTGTGAAGGCCCAGCCCGATGAACTGCTGGCGCGTGTTCTGGACCTCTTGAGTGAGAACAACCGGCTCAGAAAAGAGGCTGTGCGTTCACGGCAGGAGGTGGCAGGTGAATCGATAGGAACGCTGATTGATGGAGCGGTCGCTGTCCATGATGGGTGTGTTCGCGCGGTGGCGGGCCGTGTCGAGGTCGGCGATATACAGTCGCTGAGGGCGTTGGCAGACAGGCTTCGTGAGCGTCTCGAGAAAGAGGGAGCGGGACTGCTGGCAACGGTGATTGACGGGAAGGTAGTGATGATCGCCGTCGTAACGGACGATCTGTCGAAGGCGGGGCGCCTGAAGGCAGGAGATCTTGTCGGTCGTGTGGCAAAGATGATCGGAGGGCGGGGCGGCGGCAAGCCCCACATGGCTCAGGCCGGCGGTGGCGACCTCGAAAAACTGGAGGAGGCGCTCAAGAAGGTTCCCGACATCATCGGGGTGCTTCTCGACGATGCCGGAGCCTGAGATTCGAGAGGATGAAACCATTGGAACAGCCGGTTCTCAGACGAATCCATGAGAAACTCGAGGTGGAGAGAGCCCTCTACCTCGTCTTGCTGGATCCTGACAGTCTCACTCCAAAGGAGAACGGTCGGCTGGCGGCGCTGGCAGCGGATGCAGGCGCTGATGCGATCCTTGTCGGTGGCAGTCTTTCCCTTGGAGGAGACACGGGCGAAACGGTTAGTATGGTGAAGCAGTCGTGCGGCCTACCAGTCATTATGTTTCCCGGGGATCTCAGCTTCGTTGTTCCTGAGGCTGATGCAGTGCTGTTTCTCTCGCTTGTGAGCGGGCGGAATCCGCAGCTCCTGATCGGCGAACACGTTAAGGCAGCACCAGTACTGAGAAAGATGGGGCTGGAGGCCATCCCGACGGCGTACATGCTGGTCGAGGGTGGTGCCACCACGTCTGTAGAGTTCATGAGCGGCACACGACCACTTCCCAGGGACAAACCGGACATCGCGATGGCTCATGCTCTCGCCGGCCAGTATCTTGGGATGCAGATCGCCTTCATGGATGCAGGCAGCGGGGCCTTATCTCACGTACCTGAGGAGATGATCCGGGCAGTCGCTGGCTATGTTGATATTCCCGTGATGGTGGGGGGAGGCATCAGGAGACCCGAGGTGGCCGCCAAGCTTGTCGAGGCAGGCGCCCGCCTCATAGTAACCGGTGACGTTGTAGAGCGTACCGGTGACGCGGGGCTGGTTTCTGAGATCGCACGGGCCATCCACGGATGATGCCGGTGAGTACGACATTCGCGGTCTTCCCATGTGGGATTCGTGGGGTATGAACGCTCCGCGAGACACGTGCAACCTGAAAGGTCGGTGATCGAGATCAAGGCTCTGGTACTATCGGGAGGCAGAGGCACGCGTCTCAGACCAATAACACACACGAGCGCAAAGCAGCTCGTTCCGATCGCCAACAAGCCGATACTGTTCTATGGCCTGGAGGCCATCCGCTCAGCGGGGATCGTGGATGTGGGGATCGTGGTGGGTGAAACGGCCGCCGAGATCGAAGCCGCCGTGGGAGATGGAGCGGCTTTCGGTTTGAGAGTGACGTATCTGCCTCAGGACGCTCCTCGCGGGCTGGCACACGCCGTCGCCATTGCCGAGGACTTTATGGGCAAGGAATCGTTCGTGATGTACCTCGGTGACAATCTCATCATGGGGGGCATCACAGGTTTCGTGAACGAGTTCCAGAAGACGAAACCGAACGCGCAGATCCTTCTTGCACGCGTTCCGAATCCATCAGAGTTCGGAGTGGCCGAGCTGGACGGCGGGCACATCGTTCGGTTGGAGGAGAAGCCGGAACATCCTAGAACCGATCTTGCTCTTGTTGGTGTCTACATGTTCGACGAGACTGTTTTCGAGGCCGTGCAGAGTATCACGCCGTCTCGGCGGAATGAGCTCGAGATCACCGACGCAATCCAGCACATGATTGATAGCAAACGAACGGTTCGAGCACACGAGGTGACCGGTTGGTGGAAGGACACTGGGAAGCTTGAGGACATTCTGGAGGCCAATCGAATGGTCCTTGAGACCATGAAGGGCGAGAACCGCGGATTTGTCGATGCGGCTTCTCGGATCGATGGCAGCGTTGTTATTGAGGATGGCGCTGTGATCGAAGGGAGTGTCCTGAGAGGTCCCCTGATCATCGGAC
>JAUVLP010000148.1 GCA_030600655.1 Candidatus Eiseniibacteriota bacterium | reverse complement strand
TCCCAACGGTCTACAGGGCGCATGCTCAGCAGGCTGCCTAGCTCCAAGTTCTCTGCTCCAAGTGCAATCGGTCGAAGGGAAACAAGGACGACACTGACTTCCGGGATGCTCCTATGCCAGAGCGTGATCCTGACTGCCCATTCTGTTCTGAGGAGATGCGATCTCGCGCGGTGGAAGAGAACGGCTCCGTCTTCGCGATTGAGGATAGCTACCCCGTGACCCCGGGCCATGTCCTGATCATACCTAAGCGCCATGCCTCTGACTTCTTCGCGATGACGTCTCAGGAGAGGCGCGACGCGGAGGGGCTCCTCCGCATCCTCAAGGAGAGGATCGCTCGCGATGATCCATCGGTGTCAGGTTTCAATGTGGGGATGAACTGCGGCGAGTCGGCAGGTCAGACCGTCATGCACGCTCACATCCACCTCATACCCAGGAGAGATGGTGACCTGGAGCATCCGCGGGGTGGTGTGAGGGGAGTGATCCCGGAGAAGCAGTTGTACTAGCTTCCCGTTTTCAAGCAGCGGTGCCCTGCGTTCGAATCCCGTTGGGGATCCCGACGGAGCTCTCTCCGTCCGTGGTTCCCGGATCTACAGGGGACTAGTTGTCATCGAGCTGGCGAGTCCGTGGGACGACGGCTCGAACGAGTCGTTCAGCGGAAAGCTCAGGGACGAGCTTCTGAACCTGGAGGTGTTCACGAGCGTGTGGGAAGCGAAGGTGCTGGTCGAGGAGTGGCGGCGGGAGTACAATGAGGTGAGACCTCACAGCTCCCAAGGCTACCGTCCGCCGGCTCCGAAGGCTGTCCAACCGGCTCCTGCATGCGCTCCATTGTGAGGCTGGGGATGGTACAACGACTGGGGGCAGGTCAGCCTGACCGGGAGACAGATCATACCCTTGAGCCTCACCACATCGAGCTGACAATGGGCAGGATGCACTATGTGGACGAAGGCAAGGGTGAACCGCTGGTGATGATACACGGCAATCCTTCTTGGTCGTTTGAATGGGAACGCGAGCCCGGCTTGGGAAAGGCAACTCGATGACACTTCGCGTCGTGGAGGGTAGTAGCAGTCCCTCTTTGAATGTCAGGAAACCCGATCCGGAGGGAGCTGTTGACGAACTTCTCCGTTCCATTCGACTCCAGAAGCAGGGAGAAGAGGACTTCACCCGCGAAAAAAGGTACCCGCACTGCTTGTTCGAGGACTTGGGGAAACAGGTTGTCGTCGTACCTTCCCGGCTCACGTACGGGTTCCGGTCCTCGGTCAAGGCCTACTTCGAGATGAAGTCCACCGAGGACGTACTGTTGGAAGCGTCCCTGTTCGAGTCGGGCATCTATCCCCGGCTGGAATCCGGGACCCGCATTTCCCGGGAAGTGAGCATCATTGACCTGGGCTGCGGATCGGGCAGCAAGGGCGCCCTGATCGCAGGGTCATTGATACGCCAGGGGCATGAGGTGGAATACGTGTGCATGGATGGCAGCGTGGAAATGCTGGAAACAAGCCGGAGACGCATGAATCAGCTCGGAATTCCCTGTCAGACCAGGCCGTTGTGCTTCGAGGCATTTCCCGGTGAGGACCTGGACAGGTACAGGTCGTCGGGCGGGATGATCATCCTGCTGTTCCTGGGGAGAACCTACGGGAACTACGATCCGGTGGATATCGGCCACATGCTCGACAATCCCGCCCTCCGCGCGACGGATCTCCTCCTTGTCGGGACCGGCACACTCCCCGGGCAGAATCAAGGCGACTTCGTGTGGGAGACGTTGATGGAGTATTGGAATCCCGCCATGCGGATCGCATTGCTCGAGGCGATCGGTTTCACGAACAGGGAGCTGCGCAGCTATGTGGTATACAACCCCGATCGCAGACAGTTCGAGATGTACGTATTCGTGCTGGAAGTCTCCAATCCGCTGCTTCGCGAGCTGGGGATCACCCCGGGCGACATCTTCCTGACGGGGGTGGCCAGACAACCATGCAGGGAGGAGTTGCTTCAGGAGCTCTCACAATATTTCGACACGCGCTTGGGGTATGACGACAACCTTGCGCCGTCCTACACCGTCGCATTCTGCAGGCCCCGGCCTCGAGCGGATCGTTCGGACGGCAGGTGTGGGGTGGTTTGCGTATGAACGTCGCAATCGTCGGAAGTGGGCATGGTTCCGATTCATAGTGCCGGCGGACGCCGCAGAGGCGTATGTCAACTACGAGCTGACAGGCCAAGCTCTGCTTGACAGGTCCATTGTGCTCGTCAACGACAGCCGAATCGAGCTGCGGCTTCAGTAGCGGACCTCCGGTGTCAGACACGTGGCACCCAATCCGCAGTTCGAAGAACGTCCACTAGGGGACACAAGAAGCGAGAGGCCCACCATTGGGTGGGCCTCTCGCTTCGAAATGAGCCAGGGTGTGGGGTACGTGAGCTACCTGAACATGGCCTTCAGCGCCCCCCAGCTTGAGCAGGCAACAGGAGTTGAGCCGCAGTTGACGTCGCGCGCTCCGATGAGCCCGCAGGACACGTTGGCCTCCGCCGAGCATGGCGAGTTGCTGTGAAGAGCGTACGGATCATCCGGGTTCGATGCTCCGCAGAACAACGGGTCCTCTGACATGTTGCCGCCGGTCCCGATCAGTCCGGAGATGCATCCGGTCCAGTCCCCGCCGGTGTTGCCGTAGATGTCCGTGCACTGCACCACGGGCGGCGCCCCCGTGCAGGTGACCGCTTCACCTCCGCCTCCGAAGGCGACGATCGTGTTCTCGATGACCACCGGGGCCGAATCGTCAAGGGCAAGGCTCCCACCTGTCAGGCTCGCGTTCTCCGCGAGCGTGCATCCTGCCACTGACAACGCCGTGGAGCGGTTCACGCGGATCGCCCCACCGCTGTACGTGGACTGATTGGCCACCAACAGGCAGCTCGTCAGCGAAACCGTCGCTCCGCTCTCGGCCTGGATGCCGCCGCCGTAGACGGCTGATGTGTTGCCGACCATAGTACACGCGTCCGCGGCAAGAGACGCTGTCTGGAGGGTCACGGCCCCGCCACCGAGGCTGCAGGTGTTCTCCGTGAAGGAGCAGCCCACCATTGAGCCGATGGACTCCTGGTCGAGCGCCACGCCGCCGCCGATTTCTGAGACGTTCTGTCTGAAGCTGCAGTCCGCGAACGTCACCGTGGTGGCGAAGCTGGCCATCAGGTCGCCGCCGGCCTCGGTGGCCGCGTTGCTGTAGAAGTCGCACTCCGTCAAATGAGCCGGCCCGTAGTTCTCGCATGAGAACAGGCCCAGACCCTCGCCTCTCACTGCCTCATTGAGAGCGAAGGAACACCCGCTGAGCGTCGGCGAGCAGAATCCCAGGTAGGCGCCTCCACCCCAGGCTGCCAGTGCCACGTTCGAGTTCATCTCGCAGTCAGTGAGGACCGGTGATCCTCCCGCCACATCGAGCCCTCCGCCACCTATCTCCGCCTCGTTGTGTGCGACGAGCACACCGGTCATGGCCAACCCACCCCAGTTGGAACAGAGCCCTCTTCCTGACTCCGCGGTGTTGTACGTGATTCGGCCGCCAGTAACTGTGACGTCTGAGTACCAGCAGACGATGCCGCCTCCGAAGCCATCGGCACTGTTGCCCGTCACCTCCAGCTCCTCGAAGATGGGGGAGGACGAATGACACGCGATGCCACCACCTCCGCTTGCGTAGCTGCCGGAGAAGACACAGTCGCGCACGCGTAGCTCCGCCCCGCCTTTGCAGATCATCCCGCCACCAGTGGGGCTCGCCGGGTACTGCCATTCAGGCGCACGGCCGTTGATAAACGTGAAGCCCTGAATCAGCGTGCCTGGGTCGACGGCGCCGCAGTAGACGCAACGAGCGAGCGTCTGCGCGTCAACCGTCACGCAGTCCGGGTCGGCGCCCTCGCTCGTCAGGACCACGCCGTCCTTCATGATGATGCAGGCGATCTGGCCCCCTGGGTCCATGTGCGTGCAGTCGTGGTACGTGCCGCACGCCACGAGAACCGCGCCTCGGTGATCCTTGCCGTCGGTGCTCTCTGCGTTCCGGGCTCCGCCGTGCTCATCCCGGCACTTGGGGTCGAGCCCTTGACGACTCCTCCCCGCAGGGGGGGACGAGATTACTGATCTGGCGCCGCCTTCCTGCTGCTCGTCCTGAGGAAGCTCCCGGGGCCTGTGGTTCGGGCCCTTGCCCTCTCTGCGGGCTTCCAGACCATGCTGATGCAGACGTTCGCCGCGCACCTCTGGTAGCGAGCGCAGCCGGGGGTTCTCATGTTCCGGCCAGCGTGCTTCTCTCAACAGGCGTCACTGGTCCATACGCTGGCGACAACACAACCTCGGCGTTGCCGTAGGAGGGCGTTGGCGCCGAACCCGTGCTTCGGTCAGACCGGGTACATGGTGACCCACCTTGATGGATC
>JAUVLP010000028.1 GCA_030600655.1 Candidatus Eiseniibacteriota bacterium | reverse complement strand
CGGAAATGAGAACGGCGTCAAGCGAGGTAAGAGTCACCTCGGCTCCGCTGAGACGGTAGCGCTGCCGCAAAGGGTCTCCCTCCCCCAGCGGAGGATCGAAAGAGAACCGCAGCAGGCTTGCGCCAAAGACCAGCGATGGTTGATTGAGCGATTGTCTCGGTGAACCGGCACGGCTGCCCCAGTCACCGAGGACCGGGACCGTTGTACGATCACCAAGAACCGAGGCTCGAACACGGCCGCCGGTGATTGTCTCAGTGAGTGCTTCCCTTCCCTCCCTCTCGCTCTCCGTTCTGTGGTATCCGGAAGCCCGAACGGATGACACCCGGCCACTCTCATCGATCGTCGCGTCGAGGTGGGTCCGTGCAGCAATCAGTCCCAGTGACGCTCTTCCTCCAATCAGTCCGGTGGCAGCGATCCCCCGGCGCGCCGTCGTTTCGGACATGCCGTCGTATCCCTTGATACGGTCATGCGGAACAGGTAGACGCTCCGCGCTCGCGAGACCCTGGGATCCGGCAATCAGACCCTGTCCCCAACGCAGGTTGAAATCACCAACGACAGCGCGTACGCGCGAGCCGTCCCACGTAACGTGAGCCGCCACATGGTCCGCGAGCTTGCTTTCGCCGGGATCTTTCTCGAACGCCACCCCGGCACTCAACCGGTCGCCGTGAGAAGCGCGTAGGCGGACACACGTTCGCGCCTCCGCAAGAGGGTCCTCCCATCCGAAAACCGGCGCAGGATCCGTGGAACCGCTGTAGCTTCCAGACAGCCTCGTCGTCAGATTCCAGGCGAGACCTCTCCCGAGAGTGGACTGACCCCCCGGTGGAACTCCGCTCGGGGGCGCATCACCCGCCGCCGGCACGATGACGTACGGCGCGAGTGCGGCAACCGACACGGCCGTGAGTCCCCCGAAACCGACAAGGTCACGCAGACTTGTGAGTTCTCCCTTCTCCTCCCGGAACTGGAGTACGGCTGCAGCCGATATGGGATCGATGAAGGGAACGAGCAGAAGATCCGAGAGAGAGCAACTGTTGAGGTCTATGGGATTGGCCCTGAATGCCGCGGCCTCCCGAATCAGCCAGTCCGCTACCGTGTCCTCCTCACCGTCATCATCAGGAAGCGACTCGTCCGCAACCGGCAAGAGCCACTGCTCGAATTCGTCGCACTCAGCGGTAGCTGCGATCATGAGAAGTAGTAACGCACAGAGAAGCAATCCGCCTGTGCAACGTCCTGTGCACCCTTCATAGCGCGAACGATATCGAAACAAATGTGGATCCTCCAAGACGGGGATGCCACTGCCACGCAAGATCCACTACCGGCCGGCGCTGACGCCTCGCACCGATTCCAAGGCCAAACGCAAAGCGATCCGGTTGGATCCCTCCCCCGGCTCGCAATCGGAACCAACTGGTAGCGGCGAGTTCGATGCCCATGCTGAACGAGGACGGAAACCCCGGCTCGTTCTCCACGGTCATACCTAGCGTTGCATCGTCGAGAACGAGAGACAATCTGCCGCGCGCTCGCGTGGAAACAGGGGATGCTCCTATCGACACACCTGTCGCGTTCGAAAGCAACATCTCGACGGCCACCCTACCCCGAAGGAGCCACAGCACGGCGGGGTCGAACGCGATCGCCCATCTGCTTTCTATGCCATCCGCTGCGATTCCCATCACATGCGCGCGCAAGCGAACGGCCCCGCCTTCGCCGACCGGGCTGCTCCACCCGACGTTCAGAGACTGTTCTCTATATAGAGAGGAACCCAGGCTCGAGCAACTGAGCACAAGTCCACCTCTCCCGAGACGAAGCTTTGTCCAAGCGGCAAACGACCGAACCTCCTCAAGCCCGTAGTGCTCCGCTGCCGATAGGACGATGCGGGCGTTTGGTCTGCCCTGCGCCGCAAGAGAGACAAGCTCCCTGTCCGGAAGGGCATCGAGAACTCCCGCTGAAACCGCATACGGAGCGTCAAGCTCAAACGCAGCATGAACGGGATGAGCGGCAACAAGGAGCGAGACCCATACAAGAACGGCAAGAATTGCATATCTCATCCGGCGCCTCCTAGCGGACCAACGCGACTGCGGCTTTCGCCCTGACAATGACGCCTGCGCGGGCATCGATCGCTTCAAGAAGAAGTACATAGAGGCCCGAGGGAAGCGTGGTGTCGTTGTCGTCCGTTCCGTTCCAGATAAGTTCGTGCCGCCCCGATGTGGCAACGAGATCCTTGAGAACAGCACGGACCCGCCCTTTGAGGTCAAAGACCGTCAGCCTGATAGTGGCCCGTGCAACCGGGATATCGAAGTGAATCACCGTGCGATCGTCACGCCCGTCGCCGTCTGGTGTGAATGGGTTTGGCGACACCGTCAATCGCCCGTCGGATGGAAGGCGCGCGATGTGGATGCTGTTCGTGCGCCCCGGCGTTCCGCCCTCGGGCGCCACGCACCCACCCCAGTTGTTGGCATCACCCGACGGCATCTCCGGTCGGACCCGCTCAAGCGATATCCCCTTCTCACCACCCCAGTTCTTCGAGTAGACCACGATGTCGATCGGCGTCCCGAACTCATCGAGCAGCGCGACATGATCGTTCACGCTCAGCGCCTCCCAGTGCTCGCTATCGACTACAGGTACTGTCGTCACAACAAGCTCTGGGTCGCGCGCTACAACAATGAAGCCATCGGGCGGAAGCAAAATCGTGACTCCCGGGGAGACCGGTGTAATGACGGAAGCGTCGGTGTCATCACCGATCATCCACCCCGCAAGATTCAAGGTCTCCCCACTGACACTCACAAGCTCAAGCCATTCCGTAGCGCCATCCGCCGGGGAGTGCATGATCTCGTTCAAGGCTACGAGACCACCCGCGCGGCCGACTGTGAAGGACGTCACTGCCGTGTTGTCGTCCGTGTTGTCATCCTCGCCGTGGTCGAGAGCGACTCGGGCGGTGTGATAGCCGGCAGACGGCGAGTTCCAGATGAGCGACATCATGAGCGTGTCTCTTGGCGCGAGGTCTTCGTTCACGATCTCAGCAGCCGCCGGGAGCGACAGAGCGTCGACAAACAAACGAAGGAGCGCGCTTCCGGCCTCTACCGGGACTGACCCCACGTTCTCGATCCTGCACTCGATACGCACCGGATCATCGGTCTCAAGAATCACTCTCCCTGTATGCAGGATGCGTATCGAGAGGTCGTGCTCCAGAGCGTTGCGGTACCCGGGGGTGGGAACTGAGGGCGAGAAGTCGAGGTCGTTGGCATCGTGATCGTAGCAATCGGGAATGCGTGCCAACGAATTCCCGGACGCCGCGTCCTCCGCGGGCGATCCTTCGTAGTACCCCTGGAACAGCGGTTCGCCCCAGCCAACCAGATCCATCACATTGGATCCGTCGGTCAGCCGCACAGCATCAGGGCCGTTCTGAAGATCGAGCGGCGTCTCATAGTCAGGAGCGGGCACAACATCACTCTCTCCTATGAGAAAGATCGCACCAGGATCGAGGTAGTCGAGATCGCCGCCTATCCATTCCACGGTCCAGTCGTCGGGACTGGCGCCATTCCCGGTCTCGAGCACCCAGCCCGTGAGCAGAACACCTGAGGCTCCGCAGTTCATGAGCTCCACAAACTCGTGTCCGCTGTCGCTCCCATCTGGATCGTAGAGGACTTCGTTGATAACAACCTGAGCACTGCACGTCGGGGGTGCGTGAAGGATGAAAGTCGCCACGAGGAGCGGCAGAATGCAGGCAGCAAGGGACGTCGCCACAAGGAGCGGCAGAATGCAGAGAGCAAGGGACGTCGCCGCCCGCAGCTGCAGAATGCAGGCAGCAATGACACGAACAATCGATGGAGAAACTGAACCCGGGGAAGAAACATCTGCTTGAACATTGCACAACGGGGGCCGCGGTCGACCACACGCCATCATCCACCTCCCTCACGACCGTCAGGACCAAATTCATCTGTTCGTTATCGCTCTACGGCAACCCCTTCCTCCTGCGTAGCGTCCACTCGACACCGAGAAGCCCGACAAACGCTGTAAGAAGCCACGGCGAGTCCCACAGCTCTATCTCACGGGCGGCAAGCCGCGTAGTCCAGGCGAGCGGCACGGAGTCCGGAAACCCGTCGAGCGTCTCCGGGGTGAAGTAACCACCGCCACTCTCCTCTCCAAGTTTTCTCAAGAGCGCAGGTCGTCTTCTGACCTCGGAGTCCTCAAGGCTGAATTCCTCCACGGTAAACTCTCCGCGATCCGACCCCACGACCTCTCCCGCTATCTCGGCAGTAGCCTCGTACAGATACCGCCCCGGAGGAAGAGGGTCAAGGTCAACCCTGTAGAAGTCGCCGTCTGACTCAAGATTCAGCGATCTTACCGGCGCCGCACCTTCGCCCCGTGCAACATCAACCGTGATCCGGGCATCGCGCGTCAGCCTGAAATCATCCCCGTAGACCTGCGCGGACAGCCTCACCATCTCTCCCGTAGAATAGACGTCCTTGTCCGTCTCTGCGACCGTGCGCTCGAGTTCCCCTCTGGCGGTAAGCCACCGTGCGGAGTTTGCAAGGAACCTGTCGTAGAGATCGACGTCATCGGGGCCGGCCAGCTTCCACCTCCATATCCCCTCCGCAAGAACGGCTATCACTCCACCCGCTCCCCGTCTTGCCGAAACGATCAGTGGAATATCCTCACCACTCTCTCCGATCCCCGAGAGAAGCACATCGGCGTCCGCGGTGGGTTCCCACGGGGAATCCGGGGACATCCATACCGGAGGCAGTGAACTCCATAGTTCGACGTTCGCCATCCGGCCGGCGGCGACACGCGTGACCTGTGAGATCTCGCCTCGCTCGGTGAGTCGCACGCGGCCCTCCCGGACTCCGCCAGCGGCTGCGCCGGACGCAACGACTGGGAGAATATCCGTGAGACCGGAGATGGTGGACCCCACCACCATCAGCCCGCCTCCCCTGTCTTCAACAAAGCCCTGGAGCCAGTCATCCGGAAGTGAAAGTCGATCGTAGGGGCTCGAAAGAATGATGAGGTCGTACTCGAACAGCGCAGCGCGCGTCGGTGGGAGACTCTGTTCCGCGACCGCTCTGGCGCCTTCCACCAGCGCAAGGGTCGTAACTTCGACGTTTCCGTCGGCTTCGAGTTCGCGCGCCAGAAACGCATAGTCCCATCCCGGACGTGATGTCAGGAGCAGGACTTTGATCCTCCCCTTGACGGCATTGGTCGCTGCCACACGCGTATTGTTCGCACTCGACAGCTCTCCGGGCGCCTCGGGGATCGATACCGTATAGCGGTGCACGCCGGGTGAGCCGGGCACCACCCTGAATGTCAGCTCGGTCTCCTCACCGCTAGCCGACAGGGTGAGCGTCCTGGAATCGAGAACGGCGTCGCCCTCTCTGAGTTCTATGACCGTCTTCATATCACCGAACCCAACGCTCGACACGCGGACACGGATCGGAAGGGATTCACCGGCATAGGAAATGCGGTTCGTCGCAACCTCTCTCACCGCAATGTCCGGGCCGCTCTCAGAGCTGCCGAGACCTATCGTGAAGATCGGGACACCCAGGCTTATACCTTCGTCATAGGGACTGCGTCCTCTGTTGCTCGCTCCATCAGTCGCAATTACGACAGCACCAAGATTCCTCCCGGCTGTCTCGCGTGCCAACATCCGAAAAGCGCTCCCTATATCGGTCGCTTCGCCGTCGAATGATCCCGGCCGCTCCACAGAAAAGCGCCCGGTCGGAAGTTCGGTCGATTCACCGGAGAAAGCGAACGCCACCATCTCAGCATCGTGCGCAACTCTGGGAAGAACGATCTCGTTCAGGAGCGTTATCGCCTCGTCCCCCCGCGAAGCCCCGGCTGTGCCGTCTTCGATGGCCATACTCCTCGAGGAGTCGACAAGAACGGCCACGACTGGCCGCTCCGTCACGTTCTTCGTCAGCGACAGAATCGGTTCGGCGAGAGCAAGGGCGAGAACTACTACAGCAGCCACTCTGAGCGTGATGAGAAGACGCTTGAGCGATGGGCTGACTGATGCCGGTGTATGCCGGTAGAGCCACAGCACGACCGGAATCGCCGGCACCAGAAGTGCGAGAAAGAACCACCCGTGGGGTTGATTCGTAAGCAGCGTCAACGTCCGTCACCTCGTTCGTCACCCAGAGATCCGTCGCCGGCAGACTCGTCAACGGCAATAGCAACCGTCTGCCAGTTCTCTCCAACCTTCTCTACAATGAACTCAACTGTGCTGCCGGGCGCAAGAACCGCGTTGACAGACTCGGCCTCCTGCTGCACATCCGCCCCGGGTGGAACCATCGCCACGAAGCGAATCTCGAGGCGAGGGCACTCTGCATCCGCCCTCACTCTGTAGACCCCGCCGTCTCCATCTTCGTTGACCTTGAAGAAGACCTGCATCGAACCCCTGCCCAGTTGCACGGGAGCCGAAACCCAAGGAAGCTCAGAAGGGAGTGCAGGACGAATTGTGATCGTCCCCGCAAGAAGATCCGGGTGAATGCCCAGATAATCCTGGTAGAAATTCCTGAGGAACTCCGCCAGACTCCACGCTTGGGAGACAGCCCCCGCCACGTTGTCTTCGCCATCCTGTGGGACACCGTTCCTTAGTTCTGGCAGCGTCCCGGCCGCTCCCTCATCGAAAATAAGATCTCTGAGCACACGGGTCTGCGCCCATGCCTCCGAGATGCGTCCCTCCGCCACCAGGGCACTGATAACCGGACCGCTGAGCCATACCCAGACATCACCGTTGTGATACGCCTCGTCGAAGGGGTAGCGGTCCAGATCGAGGTGTCGGGGGTGGAACTCGGGGTCCGTTGGTGCAAGCGAAGTGACGCCGTGGGGCAGCACGCATTCCCGACTGACTGCATCGAGCACAGACCTGCGCCGGTCCTTCGATAGAAGGGACACGCCGCCATCTGCCGCAGCCCTGACGCCTCGCGCGGCTCTCTCCTCCCACGGAACCGTCAGCGCAAATACCTGGTTAGGTCTCGGCCTACGGTCGGGAGTCCCATCTGCATTGATATGGTCGCACAGCGCACCCGCCTTTTCATCCCAGAAGAGTTGTCCGAACGATGCTCTGACCTTCTCCGCTGTCTCGCGCCAGCGCACGGCCAGGTCCCCGTCACCCGTGACCTCCGCGATGCGCGCGCCGGATTCGAGTGCCGTATACCACAACGCCTGAACCTCTACGGCCCGATCTCCGCGGGGTGAAAACGGTCCATTCTCACCGCATGCATCCATCCAGGTCTCAGCATCCCCGTGAACGCAAAGACCGTGCTCGTCGACGCGACGGGAAAGCGCGCCCTCGATCGCGCATTCCACTACCGGGAGGATCCGCTTCGCGAACTGTCTATCACCGGAGTAAAGGAGGTACTCGTATGCTTCCCGAACAAACCACCACGTGCCGTCGGCTGTGTTGTAGTGCACCTCCCCCGGCATCGCCAGATTCGGTATGCGTCCGAACAACCGGTCCGTTTCATTCTTGCACTGCATGCCGGCAAACGTCTCGAGGATTTCCTTCGCCGCCGCCAGCCGGCCGTGCACCAAGCAAGCCCCGGGAAGCGAAATAGACGTGTCACGTCCCCAGTAGTTCGGAAACCAGTGAAGACCGGCGAAGATCCCGAGCCCCATCTGGTTCATCATAAGAGCGTCGAGTGAAGCCGCCGCCCATTGCAGAGCGCGATCGTAGTCAGTGTCATTGCTTGACACGGCAACCCGGTCGAGAAGCTTCGCAATTCTCCGCATCTTCACATCGTAGAACCCGAATTCGTCCTCGACTCCCCTGAGCGCAAGGTCTCTGGCCTCATCGAGCGTGTCCCCCACGGCCGCGGCGAATGTCACGCTCGATGTCAGCCCACCGGGTTCGGCCCTGCCGAACTGGATCCGCCCGGGCACGAACGGCACCGCCGAAGCCATGGCGCGCCTCGCGGAATCCCGCCCATAGCTCGTCTCTCTGTAGGCTGCTTCCGGGGCGAACTCCGACGGCCGATCACAGGCGACCGCAAGCCACACGGGCCAGTTCTCATCCAGCGTGCGCTCCGGATGATCGAGCCTTCGCACCGCCAGGACGCTCTTGGTCGGGTCCCACCGCACGTCGTAATCCGGCCTCACGTCCTCCCATATGCTCCTTATATCTACTCTGGGGGAGAACGAATACTGCCCGCTGTAGGCCGTGGAGTAGGTAATAATGAGAAGGTTTTCCGTATCGGCCAGGAATATCGTCTCGGTCGTTCTCTCCGCGATGAACTCACACGTCATGCTCTGCGGTAGAATACAGGCGTTCCTCAAACCCCATGCCTGGGCCGGCATGTCTCCCAGCGAGAGCTCCCAGCCCTCCAGGAATTTGTGGAGCTCAACGGTGAGACCTCTATAGCTTCTCTCGCGTGCGTGCCCCGTCTCACCTGCAAAGTAGGCCTTGGCCTTGTTCGTCAGTATGAACTCGCGAGATTCATCAGGACCGTGCACGATCTGGAGACCGTGACGATGTCCCTTTCGTTTGAGCAACTTTCCTGCCACCCTTCTACAAGCGAAAGAGCGCCGGTCTTCTCCCTGCCCGACGCCCTCCACAGAGTCAACATCGTTCACACCCAGTCGGGCCGCGCTCCATGCCGACTGCCGCAGAACAAGCACATTATGACTGACGCGTCTTGCCCTGACGATTACCCGAGTTACTCCACGATAACGAGCGAATTGCTGCCACCGTACGGGTCGGGAACACTCTCGGGGTTGCCTTCGTCAGCGACCCACAGAGCGCCGCCGTCCACCACGAACTTGTACTCGTACTGGCCCGGCGCGAGCTCCATGATTGCGGTCCAGATGCCGTCTCCATCCTCGTCGGACATAGGAGTCGCGTCGGTGCTCCACCCATTGAACTCTCCGGCGACGTTCACACGACCTGCAGACTCCTGCTTGACACTGAACAGAACTCCCTCATCAAGAAGAACCGGACCTCGGAGAAGCTCAGCGTCCTCTGCGGTGGCTGCACGCGCCATTACGCCCGCCCCACTGCTCCCTCCCGCACCACTTCCTCCTGCGCCGGATATCGGCTGTGACAGGAAGGCCGGAGGGACATCTCCAAGAATCTCATACACGTTCTTGAGCGTCCCCCGGAAGATCTCGTCGAAAGCTCCATCGTTCGCGGAGTCCTGGTCGGTCCCGTACCACCAGAACCAATCGCTCCCCTGAGCCGCGTAGATCTCGCTGTACGCCCGGGCCAGAAGGTCCGCATCCGCACTGCCGCTCTCATCCTTTTCGGTCAGATAGTCTCGGACCGTGGCGAGATAGTCCCACGCGTCGTTCTCCTCCGCCTCCCCGATCCAAGTCGAGAAATCGCTGCTTATCCAAGAACCGGCCCAGAGCTGCTGGATGGTTGCCGCGGGGGGATGTCCCTCCAGGTACTCGGCGACCGTGACCGTGCGCAACCAACCGGCCTCCGACATCTGCTCATACCACGAATGGAAGAACTCCTTCCCATCGTGACGGTACCAGTCCCACGCATTCTCACCATCCAGGATGATCGGGACGATGTAGTCGCGATCGTCGTTCGCCAACTCCTTGTGAATCCCGTGCAGACTGCGCATCATTGAGTTCGCCGCAGCCACACCGTCCATCTTGCTGAAGTTGAATCCTATCTCATCCGAGAGGCCGTGGTCCCGGAAGATCATCGCGACCCGGGCATCGCCGTCCACGGCCCAGTACATCTGATATTTCTGCCGGCTGCTCAAGGGACCACCACCGAGCGATTTCTGCAACACCTGATCGTCCGATGCCATCCATGAGAACCCGCCGGCCTCAACTGTGCCGATGATCTCCTGCGAGACGGAACCCTCTCCGGGCCAGAGCCCGGCGGGCCGACGGCCGAACAGTTCCTCGTAGTAGTCGGCAGCCAGCTCAACGTGAGCAAGTGCATCTTCGGGATGATTGAATCGCGTCGTCGGCAGCGCCGTCCCCGGCATCGCGACACGCGCGAGATCGGTGTCGTAGATGAGTGGAAGGATTGGATGGTAGAACGGTGTCGTTATGATCTCGAGCTGACCGCGCTCTTGTGCGCGGCGGTGAACGTTCACAACGTTCTCCATGATCGCCCGTTCCACAGCGAGGATCTCGCTCTTCTCGGCAGGCGTGAAGTCCCGTCCCTTCTCAATGAGGTGTCGCACGGTGACGGTCCGTCCGTCGACTAGTACGACGTCTCTCTCTTGGAAGTCCGGGTCGAACCATGCAAGATTGAACCACACCTGAAGATCCCGCCAATCCTGCTCGGAGAACGTTCGAGCCGCAGCCGTGAGCTCTTCATATGAATCGCCGCCCTTCTTCTCCTTGAGCTCCTTGTAGCGCGGCCAGATGTGAATCATGTTGTCCCAGTTGGCGTTGAAGAAGTGCGTTAGAAGGAATACCTGGTCCTCCTCAGTGAGCGCGCCTGCGTCCTTGAGCGTCATTCTGAGATACGCATCCGTCGGACTGCCTTCGTCCCACGCACTCAGGAGTTCCTCAAGCTGCACGAGCAGGATCGGTGTGAGGTTCACTGTGAAGTGGATGTCGGGGTAGTCGTCCAGTATCGCCACCATGTCATAGTAGTCCTTGATGGCGTGCATCCTCACCCACGGTTCAGCATACTCGCCGGTGGAGAGGTCTTTCAGGTATTTCGGCTGGTGCTGGTGCCAGACAATGGCGACGTTCAGTGGCCGCCCGTGCGACTCCAGATCTCCGACGACCGGATCAAATGATGCCGCCCCCTCGAGATATCCAAGCACGACGCTCCCGTCCGCCGCAATCGATATCACAGTGTTGTAGCTCCCGTGATTGTCGTCGACCCGCTCCGGATTGCTGGGATCGTACTCCCAGAGTTCCCCCTCATTAACCACAAACTTATACTCGAACGTCCTCTCCGTTGGGAGCTCAAGCACAACCTCCCATACCCCATCCCCGTCCTCATCGCTCATCGGGAGAGCGCTCGGATCCCACCCATTGAACATTCCCGCGAGATGCACAGACCGCGCACTCGGTTTTGAGAATGCGAAAAGGACGCCGCCATCAACGGCCACTGGCGCGGAAGCGCCGGCCGAGGCGGCGGCTGTAAAGATGCCGGCTACGAGCAACAAGGCAAGAGACGCGGTGAGCACCGATCGCTGTCCAGACTCCATGATGTCCGCTCCCCTATTTGATCTCGAGTGCCGGCAGCACAACGTACTCACCCCGCTCCAGGCTGTATGCGCCGAGGATCTCTTCCTGTGTTCTCTGCTTGCCGCTGAAGATGCCGAAGAGCTTCTTCACTTCCGGGACGATGATGTCGTAGATATTCGGATCTATAGCCAGATCCTGGCCGCCGCCACCTCGCCACTCCTCCGGCTCAGCCTTGACTTCCCGGAAATCTCCGATTCCACCGGCTCCGTAGTCGTCCTGAAGTCCCGCCACGGGTGTAAAGCGCCACGCCAATGCTGCCCCATCTATCTGCGCAATGGGAACCGATATCCGGATGGTATTGCTTTCCATATCCGTCGCAACCGTCGCACCGATATCGACCAGCTCCGACTCTGCATCGATGACAGCTACGGTGTCACCGGCTGCGAAGATCTGATACTCCGACGGCGCCGCGAGAAGCACATTCGCATTGCGACGGAGCTCCTTGTCACCACCCTCCTCTGTGTCGACGGCCACGGCCACCATCGTCAGCCTGTTCCCCACACCCCACGGATCCACGAGGCTGCGCATATGGAACACAAATATGAGATCCCCATTCTCCTTCTCGATCGAGAAAGAGAGAATGTCGGCCTCCCCACCTTCCCCAAAAGCAGCGTTGGTCGGGTAGACGTAGTCACCATCACCCGTATCGTCGCCGGCCGGATCCTGCCAGACTGACAGCACCTCCGCGCCGCACGCCGCCGGGCACAGCACCAGCGCTGAGAACACCAGCACCATTGTTATCCACTTCATGGTTCCCCCCCGTCATGATCTCCAGTAGCTCGACTGCTCCGCACGGTTCCAATCGGTCGGTCAGGCCTTTGCCCTACTCTCCGGCCAGAAGCTTGTCTATCTCTCTGACGGCAGTGTCGAGTGCAGCCTTCACCGTCTTCGATCCGTCAAGGGCAGCCTGCATCTCCGGGATCATCAGGTTCTCGATCTCCGGGTAGTACTCCGTGGGCGGTCGCGGAATCGCTGTCCTCATCTGCTCGACGAAGACTGCCAGATACGGATGCTCCTCCGACGTGATCGTGTCCATGGCCTTCAAATTGACCGGAATCTGTCCAAGGGTCAGCGCCCAGTTCCGCTGGTTCTCCTCGTTCGCAACGAACATGAGGAACTCAGCCGCAAGCTCAGGATCAGGACACGACTTGAAGACGACAAGGTTGTTCCCGCCGACATTCGTGTGCGAGCCTGCCGGCCCCGCCGGGATAAGGCCGACACCAAAATCGATGCCCGTCCTCTTCAGGCTCTTCACGGCCCACGGGCCGTTCATGATCATCGCGTAGCGTTCGTTCTGGAAACCCAGGTCGTTCTGAATGCCGCCTGCGCGCCAGGCGCCGCCCTCTATTCCGTGCTTCTCGAAGAGGTCTACCTTGAGCTGGAAAGCCGCGATGCCCTCAGGACTGTTCAGAAGACACCGAGTACCATCTTCAGACAGGAACTCCGCGCCGTAGGTGTTGAAGAACGGGAATGACCACCATAGCGAGTTCCTCAGTCCCAGACCGAAGACGCCGTCCTCGCGTCGTGTCAGCTTCTTTCCGTAGATGATGAGCTCATCCCAGGTCGCCGGTGCGCGGTCGGGGTCGAGCCCGGCCTCACGGAAGAGTTCTCTGTTGTAGAAAAGGCAGAGACCGTTCGTCTGATCCGGAAGACCATAGAGAGAACCTTCATACATGCAGCTCTTCAATGCCACGGGGAAGACATCAGCCAGGAACTCCTCCGGCACGTACTCGTCAAGGACCGCAAGCGCGTTCTTGCCTGCCAGCTTCGGAAGAAACGACACGTCAACGCGCGCCATGTCCGGCTCCGTCTTCGTAGTAAGCGCCGTCCTGAGCTTCGGCTCCGCGCCTGCGAACGGCAGTCTTACAACGTCTATGGTAACTCCCGGGTGCGTCTCCTCGAAGCGCCGCACCATCTCCTTGAAGACCGGATGCTCCTCGTCATTGTAGGTCTCCCAGATGGTGAGCGTTGCGGCTTTCTCCCCCCCGCCCCCACAACCCTGTCCGGTCAGTACCACGGCGGTTGCCATGATCACAGCCGCCAGCAGAAGTCTCTTCGTCATTGGAATCCCCCCTGTCATGGGCGGCTCGTTTACTCCTTCACCGCACCCATCGTCATGCCCTCAATAAAGTACCGCTGCGCAAAGAAGAACAGCACCGCAATCGGCAGAACCGAGATGCACGACCCTGCCATCTTCAACGTGTACAGTTCCTCGTGCGCGCTCTTGAACATCGCCAATCCGACAGGCACAGTGTAGAGTCGATCGACATTTGCCACAATGAGCTGCCAGAGAAAATTGTTCCAGTGGAACTGGAACGTCAAAAGAAAGAGTGTCGCGATTATCGGAATTGACAGTGGAATCATCACGTTCAGAAAGACTTGCCACTCACCCGCGCCGTCAATTCGCGCCGCGTCAAGGAGTTCGTTTGGAATCGTCATCATATACTGGCGCATCAGGAAAAGCCCGAAGACATTGGCCAGATGCGGGATGATCATGGCTCGATAGGTGTCCATCCACCCGAACTTGTTGATGATCGCAAACTGGGGCACAACATACATCATCCCGGGGATCATGAGAGAGATCAGGAGGAAGGTAAAGAGCTTGTCCTTCATGAAAAACTGTTTCTTCGCAAAGACATATCCCGCGCACGTTGCGAACATCGTCGCGAAGAGAGCGGCGGTTGTTGCAACGATTACGCTGTTTGCAAAGTAACGCCCAAAACCGAACTCGGACAGGACGCGGCTGAAATTCTCCAGAGTAGGTCGCGATGGCAGTATCTCTGCGCTGAATGCCTGTCCCGGCTGCTTGAACGCCGTCACAACCATCCAGAAGAACGGAAACAGCACAATGATGGCTGCGATCGTCAGTCCGGCATAGAGGACAACCGTTCCCACAGCTGATGTCCGGCGAACACTCAAGACCTAGTCCCTCTCTCCAAGAAAGCGCCTGTTCACAAGTGTCACGATCATGGTCAGCGCCAGAAGCACGTACGACATCGCTGCGGCGTAGCCCAGACGCCACTGGTTATAGAACGTGTCGAATATGTGGTAGCCGGTCACCCACGTCGCTCCAAGCGCCCGTCCACCGACGTCAACGCTTGGTCCGCCGGACGTCATCGCGTACACCTCGACGAACGCGTTCAACGCCCCAATAGTTCCTATCACAACCATGAAAAACGTGATCGGCTTGACAAGCGGGAGCGTGATCGCCGTGAAGCGCCTCCAGGGCGTCGCTCCGTCGATCTCAGCGGCCTCGTAGAGCGATCGTGAGATGTTCTGGATCGCAGAAAGGTAGAGAATCATGCCGAAGCCGGCGCCCTTGAGAACGTTCGCCAATACGACGCTCGGCATCGCCGTCGTCGACATGCCCAGGAACCCCTTCTCGGAGAACGCCGTGATGCCGACCGCTTCGAAAACCCTGACAAGGATGCCTATGTGCGGGCTGTAGATCAACGTCCAGACGATACCGATCACGAGCATGTCAAGAACGTACGGCATGAAGAACGCGCTTCTGTAGATGGCGACGCCTCTGAGGCGATTGTTGAGAAGGAGTGCAAGAGCAAGAGAGACGGCAATGCCCGAGGGGATGATCAGCGCTGCGTAGTACATGGTCATGAGCACCGACCACCAGAACTTCACATCGGTAAAGAGCTCCGCAAAGTTCCGGAGACCGACGAACTGAAGCCCGCTGAAGACGTCGTACGAATCGCTTGGCACCTGGTGGAGCGCCAGATAGAGCGAATAGAATACCGGGTAGACAAGAAAGACGGCGAAGACAATGAGAAACGGCGCGAGAAATCCGTACGCGGTCAGGTTCTCCCGAGCGCGCGAGGAGAGTGCCCAGGGCCAGGCCAGTCGGGCTCTCCAGCCTCCTGTTTCCGGGATTCTCACTCTACCGTCAATATCGAGTTCTTCCCCCCGTACGGGTCTTCCACGAACTCGGGGTTCAGGGGATCTTCGATCCAGGTCCCGTCGACAACGAATTTGTACTCGTAGGTGCCTGGTTTGATCTCGAGCGTTGCGCGCCATATGCCATCGTCGCCCAGAGCCATCGGGCCAGCGTTAGCGTCCCATCCGTTGAACGCACCGGCCACGGAGACCTCGCCCGCATCAGGCATATCGAGTTCGAACGAGACCCCGGTGACTTGAGTGGAACTCTCGCGAGTGGCCTCAGCCGGCGACACAGAGACACCCTCACCGCTGATAACGGTTCCAGTCACACGCTCCGGGTCGTACCTGATTGACGGTGGAACCACAACGATGGAGTTCTCGAATCCGCCCTCGTAGGCCACGTCTGGGTTGTTCGGATCCCGCTCCCACCTGAGCCCTCCATCGATCACGAACTTGTACTGGTACCGGCCCGGAGGAAGCGGCACAACAATGTTCCATATCCCGTCACCATCGGAGTCGGACATGGGATCGATCACCGGATCGTAACGCCCACCACCCTCCGTCCCACCCCAGTTGTTGAAGTTGCCTGCCAGTGTAACCTGTCGCGCCGAGGGCGCGTAGTAGTTGAACGAGAATCCCCCCTGGACTTCGTGCGGCGGCGGGAGTCTGTCTTCTATCACGCTCAGGACGCCCGCGCAGGAAGAAAGCACAAGCCCCAAGGCTATCAGAAGCACAGGAACCGCGAGCCGAGCTGCTTTCACGCCACTGATCTTCATCGCCTCCACCTCCCCTAGAACGAGATGACGGCCATGAGGCCGATCGTTCTGGCATCCGCAAGCGCCTGCTCGGCGTCGAGGACGTCGGCCGCACCATGATTCCAGAGATAGTCAGAGCACCACCGCTCTCGGCCGTCAGCGCGACCCTCGACGGGCACATCAGCATAACCGAGAGGATTTACTCCGTAACCCAGCCTCAACTCAATGTTCTTCCGCGGACTGTAGACGACGGCTACATACGGCTGGAGGAACGACTCATCCGAACCAGCGCCGGAGGTGTCCGGCACATCCTTGTATGTCATCTGCCTCGCGTCCATCAGGATCCCCCAGTCCTCGGCAAACGAGAACCAGGCGCGGAAGTCTATCTCCACGGTGTCGTAAGCGTCCCATAGCCCGTCGTCCAGATCGTAGCTCATCACCTCAGCCTCAACCTCAAACCACAGCTTGTCCTCGACAATGTCGGCCCGGAAGCTGGGAGCGATCCTCGATTCCGTCCCCTCCCAGGAAAGCGAGACATCGGTCGCGTCCGGCGCGTACGTCCAGTCGTATGTCGCGTAATCGTATTCGAGCAGAAACTCGAATATTCCAAAGGTCAAGCCTGCCTCCAGCTCATAGAGCCAGTCATTCCGCTCGGGAAGCGCATCGTAGACGTTCATCGAGAGCGGCGAAGCGGGCTGACGCGTATACTGGCGAAGAGGATCCCCCGCCCAGACAGGAGAGCCAAAGGCAACATACTCCTCGCCTGCATCCATCCCGTCCATGCTCGTTCGCTCTATCTCCAGATCCAGCCGCAGGGGTTCGAGCGGCCTCGACTCAAGCTCCAGCTTGATGAGCGACCCGGTCATGTCACCGGCGTCTACATCGATGACACCGTCACTGTATTCATCCCCATCTACCTCTTCCTCGTTTCCCATGTCCCAGGTGCTCGTGTACGTGTAGCTTGAGTACTCTGCCCGCAGACCAAGGAGCGTCTCATGAACCTGCCAGTCGATATCGACTCCGATGTATCGCTCTTCATTTGAGAGCTCAAACCAGTAACTTGATGACCCGGTCTCGTCGATGAACTCCTGGAGATGAGGACTGTAGTTGTCGCCCCTCCAATCCATCCACCACCCGTCCTTCAACGACACGTACGTCGCTCCAACCCCCACCGGCCCGACAGGCCGCTCGAGCCTTAGACCGATCAGGTCGGTATCGGTATCGTCGTAGATGGAAGGGTCATTGTAGATGTCGTAATCGTAGGCGTTGGCATAGACGGCCTCCAGATCCACTCTCCAGAACTCGCTCTCTATAAGAATCCCCTGAGCCCCACGACCGTACGGGATGTGCTCCTCAGCAATCGTTCCGGTGAGATCCGTGTGACCGATAGTCTCAAGAGGATTGTTGAACTGCACGCGCTCCTCATTGTAAAACCCCGTCACAGTGAACGGTCCCCCCTCGAGCCTGACGTTACCGCTGTAGAGATTGGCATGTATCTCCTTGATGTCACCCGTTCCGGTAGCAAGCCTCACGGTCGCTCCCCCCGTGACTTTCGAGGTCACAGTCGGATTGACCGAAACGAAGACTTCGTGCTCGGGCCGCGTGAGCCTCCATCTCGGATCGCTCGGCACATCGCTCTCCGTATCGTAAGTTGCGCGATACCAACCGTTCAAACTCACGCGCGAGTTCACGGCCGTGTTGGAGATAGGTGCGGCAACACCCGCTGCGACCGGGTCTCCATCCTCACCGATCGTGAGCTCCGAGTTGCCGTAGTCGCCAGCGGTCTTCGGATTGTCCGGGTCCGCTACCCACTGCGAGCCGTTCAGAACGAATTTGTATTCGTACACTCCGGGTCCGAGATCGATGACCACACTCCACACACCTTCGTCGTCCGCCGTCATCGGATCAGCGTTCAGATTCCAGTCGTTGAACGCACCGGCCAGGCTCACGCTCGCGGCATACGGGTCGCTGTAGGTGAACTCGATCCCGGCATCCACCTTGGAGAACCCGGCTCGTGCCGGCGACATCATCACCGCCGCGGTCAGAACCAGTACCAACATCAGATGGCTCATTCTCATATCACAATCTCCGTCCTGAGCGTTTGCCTCTAGTAGTAGATTCTTACGAAGGCCTTGAAGACCTTCTCCATAACCGTGTTGGAACCGTGGCTGACAAAATCTCCGTCGTTCACAAGTTCATTGCTGTGATCCGGATTGCCGTACTCGACAAAGAATTCGGCGCCCGACCAACCCAGATACCTGACCTGGGCGAAGGCTGTCTGTCGGGCTTCCGTAGGCTCACTAACGTTCATCACACGCGCGTAGAACTTCCAGTCGTCGCTCAGGTTGACGTTCGCCTCGAAGCCATACGCCGCCACCTCGTAGATGGTGTCGACGTCCCTGATGCGAAACTGCGTGCGTAGCTTGACCAGCCTGTTCTCACCAGTAACTTCGAACAGGAGGTTCGGCCAGGTACCGTCCTTGTTCTCGTAGACCTTGTACTCCGCCTTCCCAGTGAAGCCGTTGACGAACTCGACGTAGGCCTCAGTTCCCCACTCCTGCCGCATGCCGTATTCGGAAACACTGTAGTCCTTCGGTTCTTCTTTGAAGGTCCAGTACTTCAGGTTGATGGCCTTTCTGGACACGCGGTAGTGCGCCTCCGCGTAGTACTTGGTGTAGCCGTTGAGGTCACGCCGATCCCAACTCGCAAGGCGGTCGGCGTAGAAGCGCTCTCCGTAGTCGCCGTATGAAGCGAGGAGCCTGATGGGACCTGCTCGGATATCCCGAATCTCCGTCTTGAAGCCGGCAAGACCGGAGTCGTCTGAGTCATTAAGCCCGCCGGAGTTATTGTAGCCGTACTCGGCCGCCCAGGTGACGCGGCCAAACCGCGAGAAGAACGGGACGATCTCTCCCAGAGCCAGCTCGGAATCAAGAGCGACAACCTCGCTGTAGCTCCCGGAGCTGCCGTGGAAAGGAGTCTCACTGAAATCCCTTCGCGCATAGGTGGTTCCAAGGAGCCCCCTGTCACCCAGAAAGCGACGGTTCAGTCTGAAACCCCGGTAGTCGTCGGTGCTGCTCGATACCGTGTCTGCCGCCGTGGCCCCCGGGTAGTACTCCAGCTCGTCGGGCATTCCGGCGAAGCCCATGGAGGCATAGTCGCTCCGCTCGCTGTAGAAAGCCGCCCCGTGGAATCCGAACATGTCCCAGAAATCGAGTCGCACACCCTGCGCCCTCACCCCCCAGTCGTCGTGCTTGACCTCGCCCTGATCGACTATGGCCAAGAGCGGCTCATTGAGCCAGAAGCGGTCCTGCCCGGTGAAGAGGTGCGTCTCAATCTTGCTTCCGCGGAACCGCATGTGTGCCTCATTAAGGAAGACACGCGTCTCCTTCACATTCTCTTCCCACCGGTCCGACGCGGCCGACACCTTGAGAAATGTGTCGATGTCCGTCCATGGGCTGCTCTTGAGCCTGAACTCTGCGTAGAGCCTCGGGTTCTCGAGCTGCCAGGTCGGATCACCACCATTCCCGCTGGTCAACGCCAACATCATATCGGAGTAACCCTCGAGTGTGGTGACAGCGGAGACCGGCATGGCAAGAAACATGACGGCTGCCATACACGCGACCGCGATAAGCGCCGCCCTCCGCCGAACCCCGATTTTGCCGTTACGTGTCACTTGGATCTCCTTCGAGAATCATCATTGCGAGCAACTACCACAGGAGCGTAGCCGAGAGGCGATACATGCTGCCTATCCGCCGCTCCGACAGCAGCGCAACATCCAGTCTGAGGTTCTTCGATTTGATGCCCAATCCGGCGGTGATCCTGTCGCGGTTCATGCCCGTACGAAGCGCGAACGCATCGTAGAACCATACCTCGGTTCCCAGATTCAGCGATGCTTCCTCGTCATAGAATTCAGGCGCCTCCCGCGGAACCCGCCACTCAACGCTCATCAGCATGACTTCGCGGAAGGTGTACGTCCCGCCAAAGCGCAACTCCATATAGAGGGGATCGCTTGCTTCCGATGTCTCTATCAGTTGAAGCTCCGGCTCCCCGAGATTTCGCAGGGCGACGCCGAGGGACCAGGTGTCCCTGCGGTATAGCCCACCGAGATCGACAGCATATCCGGCGTCCCCACCCGAACTAAACGATGGATCGTTGTAGTAATCGTAGCCGGGTGCATCTATCGCGAAGCGTTTGACGCTCAGTCCTACTGCCAGGTGGTCGATCGGGGTTCGGCCTCCGCAGCCCAGAATGAGCGTGTCCTCATTGTAGAGATCCTCGGCGCTCGTCCTCATCCACCCGGCTGCGATGCCCCGGCGGCCGTTCCCGTACCCGGCCATCGCCGAATCCTCGGCAAGTCCCTCAACACTGTAGACACTCGTACGCATCCCGAACAACTGGACCCGGTCCAGCGATGCCAGCCCCGCAGGATTCCAGTGAAGGGCCGTCACATCATCGGCCACCGCGACGAAGGCTCCTCCCATGCCCATCGCCCGCGCGCCCGTTTCCATCTCGATGAAGTTCCCGGACGCCAGGAGTGGAACAAAGAGGAGTACCACACAAAGGACTGAAGCTTTTCCGTTCATATCAGGCATTCCTCGCTACTTGATGACGACCACCGGCCGATTGACCCGCTCGTAGGTCGGCTCGGTCTTGAACTTAGCCTCCAACCTCATCACATAGATGCCGTACGGTACAACATAGCCGTTCTCGTCGGTCCCGTCCCAGTCGATGCTTCCCTGGAGCCAGCCGGTGAACTCGGTCGGCTGATGCCAGACAAGCCGGCGGGCGAGACGCCCTGAGAGATCGTAGAACTCGACATTGACGTGATCGGCCTCCCGACCAAGATAGAACGTGATTGTGGTGGAATCATAGATGCCGTCGCCGTTCGGCGAGAACGGGTTCGGCTCGGATATGACACCCGAGAGTCCAACGGCATCGTCGAAATCGAGCCCGTTCCAGAAGAAGATC
Organism: Candidatus Eiseniibacteriota bacterium; assembly: GCA_030600655.1. Taxonomy (GTDB): domain Bacteria; phylum Joyebacterota; class Joyebacteria; order Joyebacterales; family Joyebacteraceae; genus Joyebacterum. The sequence goes on along the minus strand of JAUVLP010000028.1, from coordinate 2,077 downwards.
CCAAAGAGTCCGAGCACATCCGTCACTGCGCCCACCGTATTGCTCGATGGACTGTTCGCCGCCCCCTTAAGAACCCAGCGATCGGTCTCCGTCACCCACTTGAAGAGCCCGAACTTCTTCTCATTGAGAGAGCCCGTATCGTATTCCGGGTAGTGCAGCTTCACCGTCACCGGCCCTTCGAGTTCCATCTCCACACCTTCAAGAGTCTCGAGTGTGACCGCCCGTGCCGTCCCCACGAATTCCATGTCTCCACGGATATTGGAAAGGTCGGCAAGCGATGCATCCAGAGGTGTGAGAACGAACGCGAGATCGTCGCGAACATAGGTTGGAAGGCTCGCCTCGTCCACCGACACAACCGTCCCGTCCTGGAAGATGAAAGCCGGCTCTCCGGCTGACCGCAGAGTATCCACGCAAGTCATCCTCTGCGACTCCGCCCACGGCTCGGGAATCGCGAGTTCAAAGGGACCGGCCCAGATGTCGTTCTCATTCGACGACTTGTCGGTCGCATGTACATAGCCAACGATGATTCGACCCATGCCTGTGACATTCAGGTCGATCTCGCTTGTTACCGCCACGATATCCGCTCGCGCAACGTCCGCTGCCCAGATATCTTCGGTCAAGGCAACCATGTCGACCCCGTGTCGGGTCGTGTCTCCAAGCGTGTGCCAGAAGAACCGTGCGCTATCGACGCCGGAAACAGGATCGATGATGGTCGTCCAGAAAACGGCAGGTGCGCCATCGAGCGCCAGCCAGGGAATGTGCTCGATTGTTTCCTCGCCTTCGACCGGAATCTGCTCGTCCGGTCTGTGGCTTTCGAACTCGCTGATAATGGGTGGCGAGAAGTCCTCGGCGAAGCTCGCCTCAAGCAGACACGCAACCTTGCTTTCCTCAAATCGCTGCTCTGCATCCGCCGTTGTGTAGTCGAGCATCTCTTCCTGAGTCCGCCCGGGTGCTTTGCCCTCGCCCGGTGACACTGCCACATCTATCAGATTAGCGTCGCGGTCGCGACCGCCTTCGCTGTCGCGTCCACCACCGAACTGCCACTCACCGATGTTGTTGTTGATCCAGCGTATGCCTCCCAGATTCGAGTCCGACGTTTCACCGTCGTGCGACGAGATGCATACAATGATGTCCCAGTTACCTATATCTGTATCTTCATCACCGTCATCCCCGAAGAGGTCGCGCCGCACCCGGACGTCGATGAAGTTATCCTCGTAGTTATCACACATCGAGATATCACTGTCGTTCTTGTAGAGGCTCCAGCTCGCGGATGAGTTTGAGTCGTTCGAGTTGACGAACCACTTGCCCCATCCCTCTATCGAGATGCCGTAGTCCCATGCATCGACGCTGGCGATGTCGACATAGCGGTTCGGGAAACCGCTCGTTGAACCGGCCCCTTCCTGCGCATCGATATAGATGTCGACCTTCTGGAGGTTCAAGTCCGTTCGGTACGGGTCATCGCACGTCTGCTCACTCGGCTGCGGAGCGCCCCAGTCTGCAGCTCCTGCGTCCTGATGATTGATAAGCTCGGCAACGTAAGTTCTGAAGACCAACCAGTCGCCGTCGGCGAAGATCTCGAAGCTCGTTATGTCAAACGAACCCGGGAAGAAGACCAGATTGGTTGGGTAATGGTAGTAGAGCCCGCTGACGGGGTTGCCGTTGCCGTCGGTCTGGTTTGGACCGTGATCGTCACCTTCCGCATCGGTGAACTGCCTCAGAGCCGTCGCCGGATTGTCCACGGCCAGAGTGATCACGGCGGTCGCCGGCCAGACATTGGCGGCGTCCCTCGCCGTGACTGTCACGAGGTGTTCACCGTCGGACGCGGACGACGTGAGAGTATCAGCAATGGTGAAAACACCGTCTCCAACCGTGACGTCCGGCCACTCTCCGTCATCATGCATCCTGACGAGAGGCTCCCCTCCAATGTCCGAAAGATTCAGGAAGACATCGCCGATGCCTCCACCGGTATCCGTCACCTCAATGCTGTAGGTCACGACGTCACCCGGTTGCGCAGGCGACGGGGTGGCCTGTCCGTTCGCGAGCCCCGGTGCAAACCCTTCGCTCACGACAATGTAGT
>JAUVLP010000248.1 GCA_030600655.1 Candidatus Eiseniibacteriota bacterium | reverse complement strand
TCCCGAAGGATCGACTCTCGGGTCGTTGTAGCCCGCGGTCACGAGGATCGGCCTGACCACGCTATCCGCCTGGTAGATCGGCGAGAGACTGTGGGTTAGATCGCTGCCAAGTTCGCCCATCTCCCGCTCCCACCCCGCCGCGAATGTCTGATCCGTATGCTGGTTCACCCAGTCCACGTCGGCAACACCGACTTCGGAGACGCCGCAGGCAAACTTCTCCGGTGCGTGGACGGCAAGATAGTTGACGGTGTATCCACCGTACGATGCGCCCCAGATAGCAGTCTTATCAGGAGTACTCCACCCCTCATCGAAGATGTAGTCAAGAGCGGCCTCAGCATCCTCGAGCGCCTGGAAACGCCCCTGCAGGTTGTCGGCCTTTTCCCATGCAGGTCCGTAGCCGGTCGAGCCGCGAACGTTGGGATAGATGAAACAGATACCCTTCGACAAAGCCCAGGCGATGTTCCTCTGGAAATACGGTCTGCTCTGACCGGGAGGACCTCCATGGTAGTCAATGATGCACGGGTTCGACCCATCCCTCTTGGCACCCTCAGGTATATAGAGAAGCGCCGGGATCATCGTCCCGTCGGTGCTCGGATAGCGGATGACACTGACATCGACACCCGAGAAATCGAACCCGAACGTCGACACTCTGCCTATCTGCTGAAGTTCGCTGTCCCCGGCCGCGAGAAGGTAGGCCGTGGGTGGATCAGACGGCGAATTGAAATCGAACACAACGTCGCCGTGATCGTTCACGCCTACGGTCCCTATAATACCTACACCGGGCGCCGGCAGAGTCTCCACACTTCCATCCAGATCCACGCGGACGAGCTCCGAGTACCCATCACGGTTGAGAACTGCCACCACGGATCCCGTGGCTCGCTTGAAATACGCCTCATCCATCTCCGCCTCTGGATCGTATAAGAGCACCAGTGCGCCCGCGGAGCCAATGGCCTCCGCCGGATCGAGGAGCGCAAGCTTCAAGAATTCGTCCTCATCGGAAAAGGCGTCACACATCGTTACTATGCGCCCGTCCGCGGTGTAGTCGCCCGACCAGTAAAGACCGATACTCGTAATGTCGCGAACTTCGCCGCTCGCGACGTCGACCTCGAAGAGCTGCGTCTCGGAGAACGACATGAGTCTTAGCGCCAGCAGCTTGCCGTCCATGTGGTCGATGAGGTAGAACGCGCCCGGCTCCGTGTACAGCGTGTCGACAACGCCGGAGGCAATGTCGTACCTCGCGAACCAGATCTGCTCGGAGTTGTCGATCGAGAAATAGAAGGAACCATCGTCTATGATATAAGGAGTCCCGAACGAGACGCTGCGATCCTCAAGCACGACCTCGTAGCTACCGTCGGGAGTGAACCGGTAGATATCCCAGTTCTCATCTCCGTGCTTCATTAC
>JAUVLP010000094.1 GCA_030600655.1 Candidatus Eiseniibacteriota bacterium | reverse complement strand
CGTCCACGCGGCGTCGCACCGTCGGGCTTTCGCCCATTGCGGATGCCTCTCGACTGCTGCCTCCCTTAGGAGTCTGGGCCGTATCTCAGTCCCAGTGTGGCTGACCACCCTCTCAGGCCAGCTACCCATCATCGCCTTGGTAGGCCGTTACCCTACCAACAAGCTAATAGGGCTCGGGGCCATCCTTGAGCGGCACCTTGAATCAGAGGGCACCTTTGATCTCCTACACATGCGAGCAGGAGATGTCATGCGGAATTTACGTCTTTCGGACGTGTTCCCCTCTCAAGGGCAGGTTCCCCAAGTGTTACTCACCAGTTCGCCACTCTACTCAGGTTTCCGAAGAATCCCTTTCGCGTTCGACTTGCATGCCTAATCCACGCCGCCAGCGTTCATTCTGAGCCAGGATCAAACTCTCCGTTGTAATAGTTTATCCCTGGAACCACCCACACCGTGGGCAGCTACTATTTGGATATCAAAGAAATCGAAGCCCGAGGGTTCGCGCTTGCGCGCATTCCCACAGGGCCCGCGTCAAACTTACCGACTAGCACGCTATTCACATGTCAAAGATCTGTCCCGTCACCCACTTATCAATCTGTGACGAGCATCATATTGTAGTCGTAGCGGCCAACGGTGTCAAGCGATTTTTTCACGTCCCACCACTTTTTTTCCGTTACCCTCAAACGCCCTCTCTGAGGGCACCGCCGCATCCGCTGAAAGGCCTTACCTCATTCCCCGTCACCACCGTAGGTCACTCGATCTGGACGAATCCTCACGAAACGTCGTTTACCTACTTGGAGAAGGTGTGGCCTGTCTAACGAGACTTTGGAGTCTACATCAGTGACAGCAACTCCGTCAAGTCTAATTCCACCTTGTTTGATAAGTCGTCTGGCTTCACCGTTGCTCTTCGTGAGACCCGCACCTGTAAGGAGAGCCACTATCCATGCTCCTCCCTCCTCTCCCGGCCTCCCCTTGAGGACGACATCGGGTTCCGGGATCTCGTCGGGGAGTCCGCCTTTCGCGAAGATCCGATCGAACTCCTCCTCAGCCGGCACGGCTGCATCGTCACCGTGGTAGAGAGACACGATCGCACGAGCGAGCTTTCGCTTCGTATCGCGCGGGTTGACTCCGGGGCTCTCGAGCTCTCGCCGGACAACGGCAAGTTCGTCCGATCTGATCTCAGTTGCGAGTTCGAAGTAACGCATGATCATCGTATCCGGAATCGACATCGTCTTGCCGTACATCTCTTTTGGTGACTCATCTATGCCGATGTAGTTCCCGATACTCTTGCTCATCCTTCTCACACCATCCGTACCTTCAAGAACAGGCAGGAGCATGACGACCTGCTGGTCGACTCCATAAGCCCTCTGCAGATCGCGTCCGACGAGGCAGTTGAACTTCTGTTCTGTAGCGCCCAACTCCACGTCAGCCTTGATCGCTACAGAATCGTATCCCTGCATCAGTGGATAGAACAGCTCGTGAATACTGATAGGTTGCTGGTTCTGAAAACGGGTCGTGAAGTCATCCCTCTCTAGAATGCGCGCGACCGTGTAGCGCCCGGCAAGATCCATCACATCACTGAACGACATCTTCGAAAACCAGTCGCCGTTCATAACGACCTGTGTCTTCGCGGGATCGACGATCTTGTACAGTTGCTCCGCGTAGCTCCTGGCGTTCGCCTGGACCTCTGCATGCGTGAGCTTCGGTCTGGTCTCCGCCCGGTCCGTGGGGTCTCCGATCATCCCCGTGTAATCGCCGATGATGACGATGACGGAATGGCCGAGATCCTGGAACTGCCTAAGCTTCCTGAGACCTATCGCATGCCCCAGGTGAAGATCCGGCGCGCTCGGATCAAAGCCTTGCTTGACTCTGAGCGGACGCCCCTCGCGAACAGACCGCTCCAGCTTGGCTTCGAGTTCCTCTTCCTTGATGATCTCGACGACACCTTCTCTCAGTATGTCGAGTTGCTTCTTCGCACTAAGCACGGTACTTCCCCTCCGAAGAGCCACGGTGTCCCAGAGCGTCCATAGAGATAGCTTCGCTTCTGCTTCTGCACAGTTCATAGCAAGCGGGGGTGGATGTCGCAAGGGGAAACTGTCTGGAGCGGTTGGTTGACTTCGCGCCGGAGCTGGGCTAGTTTTGCGAGGTATTGGAAACCGCGTGGCCGTGTACGACCCTGCGCAGACATCCCGACAAGTGAGGAGTACGGACACATGAGACGATGGTTCGGGACATTCGCAGTAACTCTCATCACTATCGTCGCTACGATGGTCGCGGTCATTCTGTGGCTTCAGAAGGACCTCCCTTCCCCATCGCTTCTGGAATCGATCGAGCCCTCAATCGGCACGACCGTCTACGCGCGGGATGGACGGGTCATGCATGAGTTCTTCCGGGAGAATCGGATCGTGGTCCGGGTGGCGGAGCTCGGCGAATCACGAATCCTTGACGCCGTCCTGGCCGCCGAGGACCAGAGGTTCTACCAGCACTGGGGTGTCGATGTCGTCGGCATCGGGCGAGCGACGATCACCAACATTCGAGCCGGGAAGGTCGTACAAGGGGCGAGCACGATCACCCAGCAGCTTGCCCGCAATCTGTTCCTGACACCGGAGGTCAGCCTCACGCGTAAGGTGAAGGAGGCGCTTCTTGCCCTTCGGATCGAGCAGACATTCTCAAAGAACAGGATTCTAGAACTCTACCTGAACCAGATCTACCTCGGTCACGGATCTTATGGCGTTGAGGCTGCGGCTCTCGATTTCTTCGGCAAGCACGCTTCCGAACTCAATCTACAGGAGTCCGCACTCATTGCCGGGATCGTGCAGAGCCCTAACGGCTATTCTCCAAGGCGACATCCTGATCTCGCCCTGCGGAGAAGAAGTATCGTCCTCAACATGATGGTCATGTACGGGGTCATCACGAAAGAGGAAGCCACAAGCGCAGACACTACCGCTCTGGCCATCCTGGACAGAGAAGAGACACTCGCTTCGGGAGCCTACTTCATAGAGCATGTCCGGCGTGACGTGATCGCGCGGTACGGCGCCGAGGCCCTCTACTCGGGCGGCCTCAGCGTATACACCACCATGGACATCGACCTCCAGCAAGTGGCGGAAACACAGCTCGAGGAGAGAATGTCGCGTCTCGAAATCGAATACGACTTCCCAATCACGAGGCAAGGTGAGTTCTATCTCGACACACTGGGATTCATTCCGTACATCCAGGCTGCGCTCCTTGCAACAGACGTGCGTACTGGCGGCATCCTCGCCATGGTCGGCGGCAGGGACTTCGCTGACAGCCCCTTCAATCGCGCAACGCAGGCGCCGCGGCAGCCGGGCTCGGGGTTCAAACCGTTCCTCTATACCGCGGCCATCGACAACGGGTTCTCCCCCGCCGACACGATTCTTGACGCGCCACTGCTGGTTCCGAGCGCAGGTCCGCCGATCAAGTTCGGAGACGCAGCGCCCGACTACCAAGAGCCGACGGACTGGTGGCCAGTGAACTACGATCATGAGTTCAGCGGAGAAGTCCGGCTCAGATACGCTCTCAAGAAGTCCATCAATCTCGTGGCCGTCAGATTGGGGCTTCTGGTCGGCCCCGGCAAGGTCGCCGACTACGCAAGCAGGATGGGAATATCAACTCCCCTCGCGCCGCTACCATCTCTGGTGCTTGGCAGCCGTGAGGTAACGCTCATCGATATGGTGACGGCTTATGGTGTTCTTGCCAATCAGGGAGTCAAGCTCGAACCGTACGCTATCGAACGTGTCGAGGACAGGAGTGGTCGGATACTCGAACAGCATACGGGAATGAGTCGGATGGTTGTTCCACCGGAGACTGCCTATATCGTCACGAACATGATGGAGAGTGTTCTGTCAAGCGGTACCGGATGGGCAGCGCGAGCGCGCGGATTCCAGCACCCGGCAGCGGGCAAGACGGGCACGACGAACGACTGCGCTGATGCCTGGTTCATTGGGTTCACACCGAAGATCGTCTGTGGAGTCTGGACCGGCTACGATGAGAGAAAGCCGATCGGACGAAGCATGACGGGTTCGCGCGTCGCTCTTCCCATCTGGGCGGAGTTCATGAAGGCGGCACATGTAGGTCTGCCAAAGACGCCGTTCGAACGCCCGCCTGGGATCGTGACGCGAACCATATGCACGGAGACAGGGCTTCTGGCGACCGACGATTGTCCCAGCATCATGGAAGAGGTTTTCGTCCAGGGCATGGAACCGGTGAGGCACTGCAAGCAGCATTCACCTTCCGTCGAAGAGGAAACACACCCCCTCTTTCGATTCCTGCACTGATTTTCGCCGGCTCTCGTCCAAGCGGCTATCCATTCTGAGATATGGTTCCAAGGATCCTGCCCCTCGGGGCCGGCGGTTCATCTGCTATCTGAATCGCTGCGACTACCCGAGCGATGGCGGACAGAGCTGAGGGATCGCTCGAAGCATGTATCCTTGCAACAGGTCGTCCGACCTCGACGCGATCACCGACCGACACCAGAAGTTCGATACCAACCGCGGGATCGATGCGGCTCGTAGTTGTCAGACGCCCTGCACCCAGCTCCACCGATGTGAGACCTATCTCAAGGGCATCGATAGAATCGACGTGGCCCTCGGCCGGCGCCATGGCCTCGCGCACTACCGGAGCCGAGGGAAGAACAGATGGTGTGTCTATGAACGCAGGATCTCCTCCCTGAGCCACGATGAACCGTGTGAAGACCTCCAGGGCCCTACCTGAATCCAGAGCCGCTACAGCGCGCTTGCGGGCCTCTGCCACGTCGTTCGACAGACCGCCCAGATGAATCATGTGCGCGGCAAGCTCAATACTCGTGTCACGGACATCCTCGGGGCCCCGCCCCTTGAGAACCTCCACGGATTCGATCATCTCGAGAGCATTCCCAATCGCCCGTCCGAGGGGAGCATCCATACTCGTGAGAACGGCCGTGGCCTGAAGCCCCAGACGCCCCGCGGTGTCTACAAGGCATCTACCGAGTTCCTGTCCCTCTTCCGGACTGCTCATGAAAGCCCCGCGTCCGACCTTCACATCCAGAACCAGGGCGTCCAATCCAGCTGCGAGCTTCTTGGAAAGAATGCTCCCCACTATGAGCGGGATGCACTCCACGGTGGCGGTGACATCTCGGAGCGCGTACATCTTTCTGTCGGCGGGAACCATCTCAGCCGATTGACTGACCACCGCCATCCCAACCTGCTCCACGAGGCCGCGGAACTCATCCGGCGAGAACGCCGTTCGAAACCCCGGTATGGACTCCAGCTTGTCAAGGGTTCCCCCCGTGTGGCCCAGTCCCCGTCCCGAGATCATCGGAATCAGGATGCCCTCCGCAGCGGCGATGGGGGCTACAATGAATGAGAGTTTATCTCCCACGCCTCCGGTCGAATGCTTATCCACCTTCGGGCCATCGAGAGAAGAGGTATCGACTATCTCACCGGACGCCAGCATCGTGCGAACAAGAGCCTCGGTCTCGCCTCTCGTCATCCCCACAAAGAACGTGGCCATCAGGAAGGCAGACATCTGGTAGTCGGTAACGTCTCCGGCAACGAATCCCTGAATAAAGAATCCGAGTTCCTCTGCCTTCAGCTCATTGCCGTCACGTTTTCTTCTGATTATCTCGTAGATCGTCACCGTCCGGCCTCCAACTGGAAGACCGGCGATACCGCCGGTCCTTGCGCCACAGTCCGCTCAACATCCCGCATGTCAGCACCCGACGATCTTCACGCTCGCGCTCGCCCCTATGCGCGTTGCGCCGGCCTCGACCATCTCCTGCGCCGTCTCAAGATCCCGGATCCCACCGGCCGCCTTGATTCCCATCTCACCACCCACCGCACTCCTCATGAGAGCGATATCGTGCGCTGTGGCTCCACCGGGTCCGAACCCCGTCGATGTCTTCACGAAGTCCGCTCCCGCCGCCTTCGCCAACTGGCAGGCCTTGACCTTCTCTTCGTCCGTCAGAAGCGCCGCCTCAATGATCACCTTCGAGACCGCGATACTCCTGCACGCCCCGACGACGGCGCGTATGTCGCGCTCTACGAGATCGTAGTTTCGCGACTTGAGCGCTCCCACGTTGATGACCATATCGATCTCCTGGGCTCCATCGGAGATCGCCCGTTCCGTTTCGAACGCTTTGACCTCCGGCAGATTCGCCCCCAAAGGGAAACCGACGACCGTGCAAACCTTGACGTTCGTCAGGCGCAGCAGTTGCGCACAGATAGAAACGTGCGTTGGATTGACGCAGACCGACGCGAAGCTGCAACGCCTGGCCTCATCACAGAGCCCGGCGATCTCATCCGACGTCGCTGCCGGTTTCAGAATCGTGTGGTCGATGATGCCGGCCAGCTCGCGCCTCGCGTCATCTACACCGCACGTCGAGCTGATACGCGACGCTCCGGATTCGATTATCGAATTGATGTCCTTCGTGCTCTCACTGCGAGCCCCGGGCACGTTCAGTCGAGCCATTACCTCATCGGTCACTCGCGCAATCAGCTCTTCGCGTTCCATTCGCTCTCCAAAGCCAGGATCTTTCTGACCCTGCGCTCATGCCTGTCCCCACCGAATGGGGTCGCGAGCCATGTCCGAACCATCTGCCTCGCGAGGCCACGACCCACAACGGTCGACCCCATCGTCAGTACATTTGCGCCGTTGTGCTCCCTGCTGTTGACAACGGTCGGGATGCCGTGACAGCAGGCGGCGAGAACGCCCGGAATGCGGTTCGCGGCCATTGCCGAACCTATGCCTGCTCCGTCTATCATGATACCGCGGATGCACTCGCCGTTCGCTACAGTACGCGCCACTGCCGCCGCATAGTCAGGGTAGTCGCACGAAGACCCGTCGAGTGTGCCAACGTCCTTCACGCGATACCCAAGCTCCTCGGTCAAGTACCTCTTGAGTGTTTCCTTGAGTTCGAACCCGCCGTGGTCGGAGCCAAGAGCGATGCAGCCGTCGGCAGGAGTAACGCCTCCATGGTGGCCGGCCAGGGAATCCGGCGAGGCCGGGGAAAGACTCGAGGCGGCGCTTCCTGATGCCGTCACCACTTCCCGCACTATGCGCTCGACGTCGTTCCGGTCGACTGGCATGGCGTCCTCTCAGCCGGTCAGCTTGTAGGTGGTAAACGGTTGCGGAAAGAGCTCCGCGATCGTAGTCGTTACGGACGCCCCTCCGGCGCCCCCGATGACTATCCTGAGATCCTGTGCGAACTCCCACAGCACCTGCCTGCACATGCCGCACGGCATGGTCGGCTCCGGTGAGTCAGTCGCTATCGCCAACACCTCGAATTCCCGCGCGCCCTCCGAGACCGCCTTTGCTATGACGTTTCTCTCGGCGCAGACCGAGAGTCCGATTGATGCATTCTCCACGTTGACCGCGGTAAAGACCCGGCCATCCCGAGCCAGAAGCGCCGCTCCCACAGAGAAGCCCGAGTACGGCGCGTACGCTCGTTCCTTGACATCCCTGGCTTGACTCAGCAGCTGCTCGTCCGTCATCTTACCCTCTCCCCTTCCATCTGCCCCATCGTTCCAGCCGGCCGTGGCCGTGCCACTCCGTCCGGCGCACAATCGGCATGGTAGCATATGGCCGAGAACACCTTCAAGGTCATTCGGGCTCACTCTTCGCCATCCCCCGCTAGCGCGATCCCTGCTCTCGACCCACACAACAGAAGAGGGCGCGTCGCATGCGACACGCCCTCTTCCGGGATTACAGATGTCGATCCGAGGCCGGCTAGTCCCCGAACGCCATCGTGAGTGAGATCCTGTGAGTTGCCTCAAGGTCCTCGTAGTCGGCGTACGTGTAGTCGAGCTGGAAATCGCTGTAGGCAAAGCCTGCGCCGTAGCTCAGGTTCCCCATCTCCGAACCGGTCTTGTACCCGGCCCTGAGAGCCAGCATCTCATAGATCCAGACCTCGCCACCCACGCCCAACTGCACATCCTGATCCTGCGGCATGATTGCGTCGACTCCGATCATAACACCCACATTCGCGATCTGATCAGGAACCGTCGCGTAGGACACGCCACCGGCGAACGTCACCGTCTGGCCGTCCTCATCACCCTCGAACTTGAACTCCGTACCTATGTTCTTAACAACGACGCCCAGATTCAACTGGTCATCCATCATCCCATACAACATCCCGAGATTCAGGCCTATCGCCGTCGCCGTATCCTCATCGAAGTTGGCCTGGACGACCTGACCCGAAATGCCGGCTGAAAGGCCGCACACATTCGGCACGTCAAATCCGTAGCCACCGACGAAACCGAAGTTGTACGCTTCGGCCGATTCGTTCAGGTCCGTCCCGAATTCATCAAACACTTCAACACCACCGAGATTGAAATAGGCAAGACCCATTGCGAGTCCGCCATCGCCCCGAGGAAGTCCCACACCGAGGTAGCTGTAGGATGTGTCCTCAAGCCATTCAATCTGGCTCACACCGAGCTTCTGGCGATCGATATTGGCCAGACCAGCCGGGTTGTAGGTCAAGCTCCAGATGTCACCAGGCACGCCCGTGTAGGCCGCCATGGCACTGGGACCCGCCCCAACACCGATAGCAAAAACATCAAGATAGGTACTTCCAGCCTTGCCATCGCCCGCCCATGCAGCGCTTGACAGCAGCATCGCGGCGATGATGATCAAGGCAGGAAGACCGAGCCTCTTAGTCATGCTTTAGCCTCCTTACTTCGCAAGGGAGCGACGGCGCCGACCGCCGCTCCCTGCAAGTAGAGTGTCTTACTTGATGACCATGATCTTCCGCGT
>JAUVLP010000147.1 GCA_030600655.1 Candidatus Eiseniibacteriota bacterium | reverse complement strand
TATCCCGCCGCAAACCACGCTCTCATTCTCACCGGATGAAGGCGATGACGCAAATTATCGTGTGAGGATGAATTGGTTCGGCTGGGACCCGGATGGGAAGGTGAATTACTACTGGACCAAGTGGGACTCATTCGACTGGGTAAGGGTTGCCAGCACGGACAGCGTCTTTCTCGTTTCCGCACCGCACGTCGACAGCCTCCTCGACCCGCTTAAGGGGTACGAGTACCACAGCTTCAGCGTGAAAGCTGTCGACAATGAGGGAGCCGAGGACCCGTCACCGGAACACATCACCTTCAATGCATTCACTCTGGTCCCGAACACCGAGATCGTGCGTGGGCCGTCCGGTGTCACCGGGCCGATGGTTACATTCGAGTGGTCAGGCACGGACCGTGACGGTGTCATCGTGTCCTATGACTACGAGTTCCTATACTGGGACATATCCGCATCGGAGTGGATCCTGGATTCGTCTGAGGACAGCCTGGATGTGGATCATACAACTGCAAATTTCGGCCCCCTGACCGCGGGTGACAAGAGATTCAGAGTCTGGGCCACCGACGATGCTGGAGCGCGTGACCAGACTCCCGCCATACGGGATTTCACCTGCAATCCGGAACTCGCCGGTCCAAAGCTCTTTGCCTATTCCAACATCTTTGGCCTGAGGGTGTTCAGAGGACCGGTGTGGAACTCTGCCTACAACCTGCCTACGCAGATTTTCGCCGGCGAGAGGCTCTCTTTCAGGTGGGCGGCGTCAGCTGAATCGTACGGCGGTCAAGTGATGGGATACCGCCACGCATACGATGACACCTCCACATGGCCGGCATGGTCGGTCTACGATACGGAGTTCAGTGTTACTCCGACCATAGGCAGACACTCGCTCTACATCAGCGCTAAGGACAATGCGAATGTCGTAACGCGGGGCAGATTCTACTTCGATGTCGTAGAGGCCACTCTCGACGAGTACATCCTGATTGTCGATGACTGGGACCTGGACGAGAACTCAGCAAACCCCCTGACACCGACCGATGAGGATCGCAACGCCTTCTGGGATGGACTTCTCGCCGGCTATGAACACCAACGAGTTGAGTGGCAGCCGGATCAGCATGAGCACAGCGGCGAACCACAACCGCCGGACGTGGAAACCCTGCGGAGCGCCTCTACGGTAATCTGGTATGCCGACATCTGGGATGAAACATCAGAGTTAGCTGATCTGTTCAATCCACAGATACAGGGGTACAACACGCTCGCGGGCTACATGCGGGTGGGCGGAAATCTCATCCTGTCCGGTTACAGATGTCTCGAGCAGATAACGCGATTGCCTTATCCCATGGAAATTGCGCCCACTGACACGACTGAGGGTGCTCGCTTCGTAAGAGACATTCTGCACATCGGCAACGCAGATGCAAGCGGATCCAATCAGAGCAAGGATACACCTTGGGAGTACGGGTACTGCCTATATGGCGACATACCGACTGACGACGGCGCATCTTACGGGTTCGAGCCCATGTACATCGACACCGTGGGGTCGGGTGGATACCCGGAGCCCGGTAAGTGGTGGTGGTACGTAACATCATACGCACCCCTCTCCCGGTGTGGTTTCCCGAATGTCGAGCACGTTACAACATTCCAGGAATCCGGCCTCGAGATCTTTTCGATCGACTCGTTTCTCAACATGACCTATCAGGGCAAGACCACAGCCGTTCTCTACCTCTCGGGTGACGACCGCGGCAACACATGTTACTTTGGTCACCCGCTCTACTTCCACGAGACGGACCAGATCACCCCCAACTTCGACCGCATCATGGCCCTCTTCGGGGAACAGAAGGTGGTCACAGCCGGGCAGAACTAGAACCTCAGCCCACACAATACGATCGCAGATTGCACGCAAGAGCGCCTGGGCCATTCATGGTCCAGGCGCTCTTGCTGTTTCATCAGAGGGCCCCGCAACTTGCCTTTCGTCGGCCCTTCATGACACCCACGTGTGTTTGCAGCAAGCGCCGCTGCTACTGCTGTCGCTGGTTCTGATGTTCCTAGGGTCGTCTACACAACGTGTTCAAGGAGATCCACCTGCATTCTCCCTCACCTTGCAGGCACATGGAAAAGCGCCCAAAGGCAAAACCATTGCCTCTGGGCGCTTCCGTCTCTCTGCACATTCAACAACTCTACTCTCGGAGTCACCGTCCCCTAGAAGATGAAGCTCACCGAGAATCTGTCAATGTGATCCAGGTTCCCCATGTCCACATACGCGTAGTCAATGCGAATCTCCGCCTCGCTGGTCGGGAAGAGCAACCCACCTCCGAGCGTCAGCCCGTCCTCATCATAGTTGAACCGATAACCGGCACGGCCAAACATGAAGAGATTCCCTCTATTGAACGTATACTCAGTCCCAACGCTCGCGCGATCGGCGCCGTCCGGCGTCCGCTTGTAGTCCCCCGCCAGAACAACACGGTGAGTCACGATATCGAATATTCTCATCGATGCGCCGGCTCTGTATGTGGTCGGCATCGGGAAGTCATCTCCAGTACCGGTCTCTGAACCCGTTCGGGACCAGTGGTTCTCAGGGCCGACATTCATGATCGAAGCACCCAGACGCAGATTCTGGAAACGGGTATCGTAGAGAACACCGAGATCGCCGGTCACACCTTCACAGAACGCATCGTCCATCCCAAGGTGATACCAGCGAAGCGTCGCGCCGACCGAAAGACCGTCACCGAAATCCCAACAGTAGCTGCCTCCGAATGCCATGTCCCCCGCGTCTACGCTTTCCCCGATCCCAATATCAAATTCGCTGTCGGGATCATAGTACTCCTTCTTCTCAGCGTAGGGAGCCATCTGCATCACGGCCCAACTGAACGCGAACGTGCCGGGCATAACGCTGTGATGAAACCCGTAGCTGACGTGCTGGTAAGAGATGTCCCCAGGCCACGTTGAAGTCTCGATATGGATCTCACTGGCCTCCATGAACCTGAGTCCCGCGGGATTGTAGAAAACCGTCATAGCATCGTCAGCGAGCCCTGTGAACGCGCCTCCCATCCCGACCTGCCTCGCGCCCGCATCCATCTCCAGGAAGCCGGCAAGATGTGTTCCAGCTCCGCCGGCTAAGGCCGGCTGCGGAACACCTATCAGCAGTGATAGCGCACCCATCGCAAGCAGGTGTCGTCGCAAGTAGTAGCTCCTTTCAACATTCCCCTCATCGAAGGCACACAGAAGAGGGAACACTTAACCCGGAAAACAAGCAGATCCGTATCAGAAGGCAAACGCCATCCCTATGCGATGGACGGCTCCGAGATAGCCGAAATCCGTGTAGCTGTAATCTATGGCGATCCAATAGCCAAGGGACTCGACAAACATCTTGGTCCCGCCTCCTGCTGAGAACGTCTCCTCATCGTAGTTCATCTTGTAGCCAACACGTGCGAAATATCTTTCACTGAGAGCATACTCCGCTCCCACATTGATCTTCTCCGAGGTGTCTGACGGGTGCCGGAACTCGGCCGCGACCGTTACCCTCTGCCCAGATGTCTCGATGACCTTCATCGAGATCCCGAACTTGAACGTCGCCGGCACCGGCACATCGTCCTCAATGTATGTGGCCCCCGGCCCCATGTTCTGGATTGCGAGACCAATTTTCAGCGACCGGAAGCCTGTATCGTACAGTGTCCCGAAGTCCATCAGATACCCGGTGATGTGGTAATCGCCAAGCCCCTCAACTCCCAGCACGGAGAGGTCGCCGAGACCAGAGGAGACTCGCTTCAGCGTGCCGCCAGCCGAGAACTTGTCAGTGAATATCATCGCATACGTGACACCAATGGCAAGATCGCTGCACTGGAAATCAACACCTATACCTTCCGGAACATCAGCAGTCCTGACGGGCATCGAATCCATCGAAAGGGACGTAACGCTGACGCCCACGATCCCGGGGATTACGCCGGGACGCAGGGCAAAACCGAAGTACTGATGAGCAATATCTGCCGGCCACCATGTCTGAGCAAAGAGAACTGTTGGCTCGGTCACATGCCTGAGTCCCGCAGGGTTCCAGTAGAGCGACTCGATTCCCTCTGACGCCCCCACCATCGCCTCACCCATTGCCGTCCCACGAGCCCCCGCTCCGATCTCAAGGAACTGAAAGCCGACCGTGCCGACCTTCTCAAACATCTCCGTCGCTGACGCCGGCACCACCAGAACACCTACAGCGAGCAGAATCAGCAGAAGCTTCCGGGTCAAGGACTTCCTCCTTCCGCCGGTCGGCAGGCTCATCCGCGCTCATGCCGCCAGCAACTCATTCAGCTACTTGATGATCGCAAACTTGCCGATCGTTTCTCCCACAGGTGAGTCGATGTGATACAGATAGACACCGCTCACAATGATCTGGTTATTTCGAGATATCATGTTCCAACACGCGTCGCCGCCTGTCTCCTCAGCC
>JAUVLP010000019.1 GCA_030600655.1 Candidatus Eiseniibacteriota bacterium | reverse complement strand
TATTGTTTTTGGTGCTTCGGTTAATTCAAATGACGATCCGTCGGATGTTTTGAAAGATAGGCTGATTACAGCTGCTGAATTGTATGATGCCGGCGTTGTGGATAAGATTTTGGTTTCTGGTGATAATAGATTTGAGAATTATAATGAGCCTGATGCGATGTATAAGTATTTGAATGAGGAGATGGAAATTGACGGCAGAGATATTTCTCGTGATTATGCCGGAAGGAGAACGTACGACACGTGTGCACGTGCGAAGGAAATTTGGGGAATTGAAAATGCAGTTTTGGTTACGCAGGGATATCATTTGCCACGGGCTTTGTTTATTTGTAATGCGCTAGGGATTGATAGTGTGGGATATTCCGCTTCCAGACAGGAATATGTTATGAGTGCGTGGTTTGAGGTTCGGGAAATTGCAGCAATTTATAATTCTGTGATGGATGTTTATTTTTGGACACCTGATTATATTTTGGGAGAGCCGGAAAGTCTTTAATTTTTGCTGGGGAGCCTGTAAGTATCAGCGAATTAGTTTCCATTTACGCTTTACGAGTCCCTGGGCTTTCTTGGGGTCCTCTACCTGGTCGCAGATCGCTACTTTGTAGCCGGCTTCGACCAGCCTGGTGAGATAGGACTCTACGGCGTGGTGCGGAACACCGGCGAGTGGAACCGGGTTCTTACCGCCTTTGTCTCTTGTAGTCAGGGCTAGGCCAAGGACGCGCGAAGCGATTTTCGCGTCTTCGAAGAACATCTCGTAGAAGTCACCCATGCGGAAAAGCAGTATCGCATCCTGCTGCTCTGCCTTGATGGACGTGTACTGCTTCATCATGGGAGTCAGATCGCTCATCGATACCCTCTTGTGTGCTGGGGCCGCCTTCCATTCGGGCGGGCAGAAGCTAGTGGGTGGTATCAGTCGCGGGTTCTGCTTCGCGAGCAGCTCCATCTGTGCTGGTGGAACCGGTTTCTTCCCGAGGTGTGATTCGTTCCTGGTCCGGAGTGCGAAGCGCTGCGACTCGGAGTCTGTCCGCTGCGATCACTGCCTCAAAACTGCCGGGGAATTCTGCCGTTACGGTGCGCAGGAACCTGGAAGTGCGGGAGAGTTCGCCCAAAGCTTCAGCGCAGGTTGCTGCTCCCATGAGTGCCGCCGCGCGAACGCCGCTCTCGCGGTGTTCGGCTGCTGCTGCTTCGAAATGTGTGCAGGCCTCAGAAGGGCTGCCGGCTGCCAGGAGCGCCCAACCCAAACCGACCGAAGCCCAGGCTGCGACATCCGGTTCCGCGCTGACCAATGCCGATCTGTAGAGTGCCGTAGCGGTGGTGGCATCCCCGCTTGCTAGAAGAGCGGCCGCTTGCTTCAGGATCGTTCGATCGGAGTCTTCGCGCTGGACGATTGCAGAGGCGTATTCGACTGCCGCCGCCGCGTAGTGGCCCGTTGCGAACAGGAAGTCGCCGCGCAGTGTGTAGGCAGCCGATCGGAGTGTCTGATCGTGGCTGCGCACCAAGACAAGGTCGGCCAGGTCGAGCGCCTCAGCGGCGTCGTCCGTCAAGCGGGCCAGCTCGAGTGCGAGCAATGGGTTACCCGCCAGATCCGAGTCTTCCTTCATCAGACCTCTGATGTAGCTTGTAGCGTCCTCGCTGAATCCCGTCTGTTCCAGCGAACGGGCTCGGGCGACCGCGTCGGAGGCATCAATGCTCTGAGCTGGGAGTTCGGTCGGGGCGCACAAGACAACCGCCACGGCGATGAGCGCCGCGACGGTCTGTGTGCTGCGTCTGCGATTCATTTTCTCAGTCCACATCGGTCCACTTGTGGCACGACGGGCAACGCCAGCCGGCCGGTCCGAGGGCGTCTCCACAGTGCGGACATCTGTCGAAGGTGGCCTCATCAGTCGTCCTAGCAAGAAATTCGTCGGCTATGTGAGCTGCTTCATCGATCCTGCCTGCGGTGACAAGGGTCTGAATCAGGCGTCTGTGTCCGAGGGCGGTGCTCCCCTCATGCTTGGTGGCTTCGCGTGCCATCCTGACGGCTTCGTCGACATCTCCCTTGCGTTCATGCATCCGCGAAAGACCACAGAGCGCTGGGACGTTGGATGGCACTCTCGAGAGCACGTCCTCGTACACCCTCAGCATCCTGCCGTAGTCACCAATGTCGAAATACGCCTTCTCGAGACGTTCGAATGCCAGGTGCGCTCTGCTTGGTGCATCGGCGAGCAGTCTCGTCCAATATGCGATCGCTCTCTCGGTGTCCTGTTCAGAGGCAGCCATGTCACCAAGATACAGATTGGCCAGAGCTGCCTGCATGGAATCGTCTTTCAGAGCTCCGAGGAACCCGGCCTTTGCCTTAGCCGTGTCTCCGGCTGCCAGCACTATCGCTGCCACGTGTGCACGGTAGACGGCCAATGATGGTTGTTCATCTGGTCCAGCGTTCTTAAGGAGGTCCTTGTGCTTCTGTATCGCCCGGTCCATCTGGCCTGTCTTTTCATGTGCATCACGTAGGAGAACGGTCATCCTGGGATCGATGCGCTCACCCCTGGGCAGCGAGCTGATGCTCTCGATTACTTCGGCCCATCGTTCTGCTTCGGCCAGGTCCAGCGCCAGGCACTTGATGATCGAGCTTCTGACGGCCTCTGGGAGGCGTCGCTTGACCAGAAGCTCTCTGTGAACCTGGATTGCCTGTTTGGTCTGGCCACGTTCTCTAAGCAGGTTGCCGAGTTTAATATAGGCATCGAGGTTGCGGGGGTTTTCTCGCACGGCCGCCTTGAGATGCATGATTGCCGCATCGCGGTCGCCTGAAATCATGGCATTCAGGCCTTGATTATAGGCGCTTTCTTCATCGGCACGGCGTTGAGATTTGCGGCGGGCGATCACAATCGCGCCGAACGCGGCTACGGCTACGCAAACAACGATGATGATCACGGGTTGCATCTTATCTACCCCCGTCGAATGGTCCCAGGAGGGGCCTAGTCGACCGTTCTCTCCTCGTCGATATCATCGAGAGAAATATGTCTGAGCCCTGCTGTTTCCTGATTCAGATCTTCGATTTCGCGCTTCTGCCGACGAATAGTCTTCCTGAGGTTGATCTCGTGAGCGACGGACACGAAGAACCAGACGACCGCACCGATCACGAATGCTTCAAAGAGAAGAAGCACTAGAGGTACATCACTGAATGTCAGACCGGCGGTTCCCAACGTGATCGTCGCCCGCTCTGCGCTGTTGAGCATGGCGAAGCCGGTGACTACGACAACCAATATGAGAAGCAGCAGCATTCGGAGGACCCACACGGCGTTCACCTCCAGGTAGGGACCACTGATGAGGAACGGGCGCGACTTCGGCACACAAATACACGCCACCAAGATCTCCCAACTCTTGGCAGCGTGAGTCTATCAGCGGCTAACAGGCCTAGCAAGGCCTTTCTGCCCGGTCTCTGTCTCCGCGTGAAGCGTCCAGGCGCTGCAACCTGTTATGTTCACATGGATGAGTCTTCCGGAGCACTCTTCAGGGCATTCAAAGACAACGGCTTTGCCGGAGCGAGATCTGCCGAACATGCGTGAAGCGTCGCGTTCGCTGGGTCCATCCACAAGCACTTCCAGCTGTGTTCCGATCAGTTCCCGGTTGACGGCAGTCGTGATTCCCTTCTGAAGCTCGATAGTCGTTTTGAGTCGCTCGATCTTCGTTGCTTCAGGGACGTCGTCGTCAAGCGTCGCTGCACTCGTCCCCTCTCTGACGGAGTAGCGGAACATGAAAGCCGAGTCGAATCGGATCTCCTCCATGAGCGAGAGTGTGGCGTGAAAATCGTCATCGGTCTCGCCCGGGAAGCCCATGATCAAGTCAGTTGTGACGGCTATTCCCGGAATCCTCTTCCGAATGCTGTCGATCAGCGCGACGTAGTCCTCGCGAGTGTAGGAACGGTTCATTCGGCGGAGAATGCTGTTCGATCCTGACTGAACCGGGAGATGTATGTGTTCACAGACCTTGTCCAGATCTGCCATTGCATCGATCAGTTCTTCTGAGAGGTCCTTGGGGTGTGATGTCGCGAATCTGATTCGTTCGAGGCCGGGGACATCATTGATGATGCCAAGGAGCTGCGCGAACGTGACGTGACCGTCGCGATAGGAATTGACGTTCTGCCCCAGGAGTGTGATGTCCCGCGTTCCCAGCTGCACCAGCGCCTCCACCTCGGAAAGCACGGTTGCATGCGCCACGCTGCGTTCTCTCCCCCGCACGTGGGGCACGATGCAGTAGCTGCAGTAGTTGTTGCAACCACGCATCACGCTGACGAAATCAGAGAGCGATGCAGTGATCGGGCCGGGGCTGTCCCCGTAATCTTCACTGTTATCCTGATCTGTTTCGACACATTTCCGGCCACGACCGGTTTTCTCAAGGATGTCGGGGATGAGAGCATAGCAATCTGTCCCGATAACGAAATCGAGCCCCCGCACTTCCTTCAGAAGCGTGTCGCCCATACGCTGGGCCACGCAGCCTATCACTCCGAGAGCCGCATCCGTCGCAATGAGCCCGCGGAGGTGTCGGAGGCGTCCCAGAACGCGTTGCTCCGCGCGTTCACGGACTGTGCAGCTGTTGACTATGACCACGTCTGCTTCGGCGAGATCGGAAGTGAGCGAGTGTCCTGCCGACACCAGCATGGATTGTATCATCGCCGAATCGCATTTGTTCATCTGGCATCCATATGTCTCGACATAGATCTTCATCTGGCGCTGTCCTGGACCACCGTTCCCCGTGTCCGTTTTCCATCGACGCTTTCCACGACCGTGCGAATGAAATGGTTCGTGAGGGATTCAGGTCCTTCTATCTCGACTCTCACATAACTGTCCGAGAGTCCGGAGAGCAGTGTTCCATCAGCGCGGTTCCGATTCTCCACGAGAATCTCGAGTTCGCTTCCGACGAGTGCCGTCCTGAAATCGAGCGACCTTTGTGCGGAGAGCTCTTTCAGCGTTCGACTTCTCTCCTTCTTCATGAGGCCGGGCAGGGTTTCCGTGAGCTTCGCAGCCGGCGTTCCACTCCGTGGCGAGTAGGCGAACACGTGAAGGTAGGTGAAGGGCAACCGCTCTATGAGATCGATGGTAGCGGCGAAATCATCGTCGGTCTCTCCGGGAAATCCCACCATTACATCCGCCCCCAGGCCGATTCCGGGAATGCGATTTGTAGCGCGGCGCACGATCTCTTCATATTCGGCAGCGCTGTGGCCGCGGCGCATCGCAGAGAGTATGCGGTCGGACCCACTCTGAAGCGGTATGTGAAGATGATTGCAGACTCGGTCGAGTTCCACGATCGTGTCCGCCAGCTCTTCGGTGAACTCCAGAGGTTCTACAGATCCGAGTCGTATGCGCTCGAGTCCGTCGAGGGTCACGAGTTCCCGGAGGAGATGAGAGAGACGCCTCCCATCCGAGTCGTACGCGCCTATGTGAACTCCAGTGAGAACCAGTTCCCTGTAGCCGTTCTTGGCAAGCACGGTCGCCTGTCTGAGCACGCCTGCAAGCGGCCGGCTTCTTGAAGGTCCACGAGCGGCCGGAACTGCGCAGTAGGAACACTGTCTGTCACAGCCGTCCTGGATCTTGAGGAATGCTCGTGTATATCCTCGGAACCGGACGATATCGAATGGTTCAAAGCTGTCGACAGTGAGTGGCCGGACCACTGTGAGGGCGCGCGGTGTGTCTTCTGATGTCGCCGAATCGGGGCGTTCAAGGAGCCCCTCTGCACCTTGTAGCGTCTTCAACATGAGACGCTCGGAGGCGAGCTCTGGTATGGCTGTCTTGTCGCTGTTGCCCACGACGATGTCCACCTCGGGCATGTCTGCCAGGCGCTCGGGTTCGCGCTGGGCATAGCAGCCTGTCGCAATGAGCACCGCGGCGGGATTTGTCCGGGATGCCCGCCGCAGGATCTGCCGCGATCTGTAATCACTGCGCATCGTGACGGTGCATGTGTTCACTATATAGACGTCGGCTGTTTCCGCGAACGGGACAATATCAAACCCGCTATCCTCCAGACACTCTGCGATTCCCTCGCTCTCATACTGGTTGAGCTTGCAGCCCACGGTCGCTATCGCTGCGGTGGGTTTTCTCTCGTCGGATGCGCACGTCAGGCCCATGGTCCCATCTTTCAATGCGAACAGGAAACGGGGGGACTCCACATCGAAGTCCCCCCGTGCAGTAGAAGAAAGGCATCCCGCCCGTCTGGGCAGGTGTGCCCCGGGGGCGCACGCTTACGCGGGCTTCTCCTCCCCCGAGTCTTCACCGGTCTCGACCGATTCTTCCACGGTCGCACTCTCTTCCTCAGATATGTCGTCGGAAGGCTCCGCGTCCGTGTCTACGGTCGCACTCTCTTCCTCAGATGTGTCGTCGGAAGGCTCCGCGTCCGTGTCCACGGTCGCACTCTCTTCCTCGGATGTGTCGTCGGAAGGCTCCGCGTCCGTGTCTACGGTCTCATCGACCTCGGCAGAGGTGCTATCAGGGGTCTCGTCAGATGTCTCTGCATCTGGCGAGACGACCTCCTCCTCCGGCTCCTCAATCACCTCAGGCTCGAGCAGCTCCGGCCTGACGTTGTGGGACTCCACGTAATCCTGGAGTACCTCCTGAGGCTGCTTTTCCATGTATGTCCGGACGGAGAGCACGATTCTCCTGTTCTCCGGAGATACCTCGATGACCTCGAGGGGAAGAGCGTCCCCCGGCGCGAAACGAGCCTCGATCTGGCTGATCTCGGTGAGCGCCAAGTGCGACATTGGAACGAATCCCTCGACATCCTGCGGCAGGTCCACCACTATCCCCGATTTGTGGATTCTGCTCACAGTCCCTTCCGTCTGGGTGCTGACGGTATAGGCCACAGCGAGCTCGGGCCAGGGGTTTTCCTGGCACTGCTTGATTCCAAGCGAGATCCTGTGCCGGTCCTTGTCGATTCCAAGTACCATGATCTCGACCTTCTGGCCTCTGTGCAGAACCTCGCTGGGGTGCTTGATCCGCTTCGTCCACGACATGTCCGAGATGTGAACGAGTCCGTCCATTCCCTCTTCCAGCTGAACGAATGCACCGAAATCGGTCAGATTGCGAACCCTGCCCTCGATCCTCGTGCCGATCGGGTACTTGGCATCGAGATCCTGCCAGGGGTCATTCTCCGTCCGCTTGAGCGAGAGCGAGACCTTCTCCTCGGGCTTATTCACGTTCAGAACCTTGACTTCAACAATGTCGCCGATCCCGAGAATCTTTGAAGGGTGGCGAATGTGCTGGGTCCAGGACATCTCTGAGATGTGAATGAGACCTTCCACGCCCTCCTTGAGCTCGATGAACGCGCCGTAGTCGGTGATCGAGACCACCTTGCCGCGCACACGCGAGCCAACCGGGAACTCCTTCTCGACGTTCTCCCATGGGTACTCGGCCAGTTGCTTGAGACCCAGTGAGATGCGCTCACGCTCAGGATCGTAGTTCAGGATCTTGATAGTGAGCTCGTCACCGATTGCAACCAGTTCTGAGGGATGACGAATTCTGCCCCAACTCATGTCGGTGATGTGCAGAAGTCCGTCAATTCCTCCAAGGTCGACAAAGGCGCCGAAGTCGGTGATGTTCTTGACCGTACCTTGACGTATCTGGCCGACTTCGAGTTCTGCAAGAAGCGCGGTCTTCTTCTGCAGGCGCTCTTCCTCGAGAACCACTCGCCGCGAGATCACAATGTTGCGCCGGCGCTTGTTCACCTTGAGGATTCGGAAATTGAGCGTCTGTCCGAGGAGCTCCTCCAGATTCGGAATGCGTCTCAGAGCAACCTGGGAGCCTGGAAGGAACGCCTCCACGCCGAACAGGTCGACCTTGAGGCCGCCCTTGATCCTGCGCTTGGGTATGCCCTCGACGATCGTCTGCTCATCGTGGGCTTCCTTGATCTTGTCCCAGACCTCCAGGAAGTCAGCCTTGCGCTTGCTGACCTTGACCTCTCCATCTCTGTCCTCGGTCGCTTCGAGCAAGACGTTTATCTCGTCGCCGACGGATATCGATGATGGATCCCTGAACTCCTCTATAGGTATCCGTCCCTCTGATTTGAAACCGATGTCGACCATGATCTCGGAGCTGGTGACCGAGAGAACCGTACCCTTCACAAGTTCGCCCTCATCGATCGATCTCAATGTCGAGTCATACATCTCGAACATCTGGATGTACTCGTCTCTTGTGTAGCCGAGTTCCTCGAGATCCTCTTCGGTCGGGACGGGAAGTATCTGTTCCTTGATCTTCTCAGGTTCAGCGTCCTCGTCCTGGTCTGCCCCGGACTCCACGTCCTCCATCTCGGTCGCACCATCTGCAGCCTGCTCCGTCTCGTCGACGAGCGTGGATTCGTCTGCATTGTCGGTCACGGCATCCGGACTCTCATCAGACATCTCAGCATCCGTTGCCACGGTGGCAAGTCCCGGCTCTTCTGTGTCTGTTTGAATCGGGTCACCAGCCACGGCTTCGGGCTGCGCATCTTCAACTGTTTCGATCATCTCTTCGTTCGTGTCCTTCTCGATGGAAGGCTCAGTGTTGAGTTCCTTCTCCCTGTCTTCGAACATCCTGTGAACTGTCTCCTCTCTCAAACATCAGTACTACGCCGGCTAAGGGCGGCTTTCCTCCCCGGCATTTCCGGGGGCCTGGGTTTCTTCGACCGCGCGAACCACATCATCCACGATCCACTGCGGGGTCGAAGCGCCTCCTGTTATTCCAACTCTCTCCTTGCCCTCAAACCACTCGAGCTTGAGTTCATCAGCTGTTTCTATGTGGTAGACGTCGGAGCCGGCCTCGTGGCAGAGCTTCCAGAGACGTCTGGTGTTTGCGCTGTTCCGTCCCCCCACGACCAGCATCACATCGACGCGGCGAGCAAGCTCGAGAGCGTTGATCTGGCGCTCGAATGTCGCTCGGCAGATCGTGTTGAAGACCTTTATCTCCTTCGTCTGGTCAAGGAGGCGATTCACCACTGCTATCAGATGGCCGATCGGCTGCGTAGTCTGGCAAACGACACCCACCTTTGTGTTTCGTGGAAGCTTGTTAAGCTCCTCCGGTCCGGCTATGACCACGGCCGGCGAGGACAGGCCACCCGCTATCGAGAGAACCTCAGGGTGATCTTTTTCTCCTACAATGACTACAGCGTAGCCTTCGTTGGCGAGCTGCTCAGCTCGCTCCTGCGCCTCTTTCACAAAGGGGCAAGTCGCGTCCACAAGTTTGATGCCTCGCTGCTCTGCGTCATTCAGCACGTCGCGTGGCAGGCCATGGGAACGCACGATCATGGTTCTCCCGTGCGGGTCTTCAAGATCTCCGAGATCGGCGATGACCGCGAGGCCCTCTCGCTCAAGCTTTGCGACGACTTGGGGATTATGAATGATCGGCCCCAGAGTGAAAATGGGTCCATCCCCTGTGTGATTGTGAGCGGCGTCGAATGCTATCTTGAGTGCCCGCTTCACTCCGAAGCAGAAACCGGCGCATGGAGCGACAGATATCCTCACCCTCCCGCCCTCTCCTTCTCGAGTGCGGCTATGGCGTCCATCACGCGCAGAGTAACGTCGTGATAGGTCTTTCTTGTGGCGGGCCCCTCGACGCGCATGGGCTTGCCGAATAGCACTCTCAGTTCTCCCCGGTTCAAGAAAGACCGCCACATCTTGTCGGATCCTCTGATCTGCACAGGGATCACGCTTGCGCCGCTGGCGCAGGCCACGTAGCCTGCCCCCGATTTCGCTTTTCCGAGCTGACCTGTCTTGCTTCTCGTGCCTTCCGGGAACAGTGCAAGCACTCCGCCGCGCTTGAGAATCTCGATCGCACGCCTTAGCGCCTGAGTGTCCGAGCCGTCGCGGCTCAGAGGAATCACGTTCACTTTCCGGAGAACATGCCCAAAGAGCCTGTTTCGGAAGAGCTCCTGCTTCGCCAGGAAGTGCACTTCCCTACGGCAGGCCAATCCCAGAAGAATCGCATCCCAACTGGAGATGTGATTGCCCGCAAGGATGACTGGACCCGTATCTGGAATGAATTTGCAGCACGATGCCCACTGTCCCCAGAGCAGCCGGATTATCGCCGTCAAGAGAGAACAGGCAATTCGATATGGGAGCGTCACTCGCTCTCCTCCACATGTTCGGTATCACAGCCGGCGTCATTCCCTACAGAATTCTTCAGAGTACCTCGCTCGCCTGCCAACCTGACTACCTCAGTCACCTGCTCTTCCACGGTGAGATGCGTTGTGTCAAGCTCGATGGCATCCTCCGCTTTCAAGAGGGGGCTATCCTGCCGTGTCGAATCCCGTCTGTCCCGTTCCCGGATCTCCTCGATTACATTCTCCATGCTGCCCGGCTCACCACGTCTCTCCAGATCCAACAGGCGTCTCCGGGCTCTCGTCTCGATCGAGGCAACAAGAAACACCTTGAGGTCGGCATCCGGGAAAACAACCGTGCCTATATCACGACCTTCCATGACACAGTCCGTGCTGTGGCCGAGCGTGCGCTGTTGCCTTACCATGGCGCGTCTGACGCGCGGCACTGTTGACATCACAGAGGAAGCGTCGCTGACTTCGCGGGCACGAATGGCCTTGCTCACATCCTCGCCATCGAGATGGATCGATCCACTCCCTCGTTTCGAGAGAACGACATCGGCTTCCTCAGCAATGCGGGCCAACGATTCAAAATCGTCCATTGCCACGCCCATTCTCAGAGCGCGGAGTGCCACCGCGCGATACATCGCGCCGCTGTCGATGTGGGCATAGCCCAGTCGACCGGCGACAAGTCTCGCAGTTGTACTCTTACCCGACGCTGCCGGGCCATCGATTGCGATGATCAGGTATGCACCCTATTCGAGAGAGGTTGGAAGTTAGAGGCCTAGTCTATGGGGTATCCCCTGTCTATCGCACTTTGAACAATATCATAGACCAATGCATGACAACGCGCAAGGCCTTTCCTGCGGATGCTCTTCTACTCGCTATCGAGTCCCACCGCTTCCCTGAGGACTTGCAGCTCACGCTCTGTCAGGCTTCTTGAGTGGCCTGGCTTGAGGTCTCCGAGTTCGATCGGACCGATCCTTACGCGTCTGAGGCTGCGGACAGAGTGCCCGATGGCTTCGAACATTCGCCTGATCTGCCGTTTGCGTCCCTCGTGGATCATGATCCTGCAGGTAGACCGGTTGTGCGAGACCCACAGCGAATCGACCGTGGCCGGAGCCGTGACGCGGCCGTCAAGCAGGATACCACGCTCCAGCGAGCCGATGCTTTTCTCCGACAGGACCCCCCCCACCAGAACCTCGTAGACTTTGTCCAGTTCGAAGGAGGGGTGTGTCACTCTGTGCGCCAGCTCTCCGTCGTCGGTCATGAGCAGGAGCCCATCAGTGTCCACGTCCAGTCGGCCGACTGGTATCACACCTGCCAGGTTGCGCGGTATGAACTCAGCCACGGTCTTGCGACCCTGCGGGTCGTTCATGGTCACGACATAGCCGATAGGTTTATTTACGATGATGTATGTAGATCGTTCCGGAAGGCAAATGCGGCGTCCGTCCACCTCAACGCGGTCCGAGACGGGGTCTACGGTCGCGCCGTGCCCGGTGACCGTGCAGCCATTGATCTGGACCCTTCCAGACTCCACTATCTTGTCAGCGCCCCTTCGGGACGCCACCCCGGCCCGCGCCAGAAAGCGGTTAATTCTCATCAAGGAGGTCAATGAGTTTGCGGTCCTCCATTGTGTGTATCGATGTGTCGTGGTCCCCCGGTCCGGTCTCGGCAGGATCTACCTCCGGAGTGTGCAGAGATGGGTCGGCTAAGTGAGGCTCGGAGGAAAGCACAAGCGCTTCTTCCCGGATCATTCCTGTGCCATCGTCGGACTCTGATCTGACCGGTGATGCGACCCCGACCGGATGCCTCTCGCTTTCCTCCGGACCCTTGACATCGCCTGCAACCATCGTCACACCCGCGAGGTGCTCGGCTCCCTTGATGGTCATTGCGAGGTCTCCGGGAGCGAGTCCGAGTATCTCAGAGAACTCCTCTAGGCGAGGCAGGTCGGTGATCGTGTTGAGACCGAAATAGCGCAGAAACTCCTTGGTTGTGCCGTACATGAGTGCGCGCCCCATGCCCGGAGCTCGTCCAGCTATTGCGACGAGGCTGCGCTTGAGAAGCGTAGAGAGCACGCCACTCGAATCCACTCCTCTGACAGCCTCGATCTCGGCTCGTACGATCGGTTGCTTGTACGCAACAATGGCCAGAGTCTCAAGGGCCGCCTGACTGAGTTTCGAAGGTACTCGGCCCTTGTGAAGCTCTCGTATCCACTTGGAGAATTCCGGTCTGCAGTAGAGCTGCCATCCTCCCGCTACCTCCGTGATGGCGAAAGCAGACCCCTCCTCTGAGTACCGCTTGCTGAGATCCTTGATTGCTTCTCGGATCTCCGTGCGTCCTGCCCGAAGGCGGCTGTCAGATCCTCCGCAGATCTCGATGATCTTGTCCAGGCGGATGGGAATATCCGCTGCGAACAAGAGAGCCTCAACAACGCGTTTGAGATCGCTCACTGCTGTTCCTCCGTCCTGGCTTTGATCTCGATCTCGCCGAACACCGAACTCTGTGCTGCGACGATCTCCCCGAGGCGGATAAGCTCAAGAAGAGCGATGAATGTCGCGACAATCTCCGCTCTTCCGGAAGCGGATCTGAACAGGGCGCGGAAGGTTGTCACGTCTGAAGTGCGTATCCTCTCTCGTATGAACTCCAGCTGGTCCTCAACGGAGATCTGGTCGACGTTGACTTCGTGGACATCGATCCGCTCCGGGATCCTCGCCAGCACCTCTCGCAGGCAATCGACAAGATCGAAGAGCGTGAGGTCTCGCAGGAAATCGCCTGTCTCGATCTCATCCTCATCACTGGTGTGATAGACCCGGGTGTCGACGCCATGCTGGAAGTGGTCGCGCCGGTCAATCTCATAGCCGGAGAGCGTTTGAGCGGCTTCCTTGAACTTCTTGTACTCAACGAGCTGGCGGACGAGCTGCTCTCTCGGATCCTCTTCCTCCACACTCTCATCGATCGCCGGAGGCAACAGCATGCGAACCTTGATGCGGATGAGCGTCGCTGCCATCTCGAGGAACTCGCCGGCAAGCGCCAGATCGAGTGTTTCCATAAGCCGGATGTATTCGAGATACTGCTCTGTGATCGAAGCTATCGGGATGTCGTAGATATCTATCTCGTGTTCACGGATCAAGTGCAGCAAGAGATCCAGAGGGCCTTCGAATGCCTCGAGTCTGACCTCATAGACGGGCCTCTTCACGATCGGAACCATAGAACTCGCGAGTGTCGATGATTGCTGCGCGGATCCGAGTGTGCCGTCAGTCACCTGGTTCTCTCTCCCTCTTCTCATGCGCGTCCGTTGCCCGCCACCGTTGCAGGCGTTTCCCATCATCTCCAGCGAGACGCTATCACCTCTTGTTCTTCACGTCAAGGTTCCGGATGGTCCGCCGGACAAACTCGAGTTCGTCTTCCTTCGAGGTCACAAAACCATCCAGGCGCGCTCGTCTGAGGTCAGTGAGCACTCTTCCCAGATCCGATCCCTCCTGGAGTCCCAGGACGATCAGGTCTGAGCCGTTCAGGATAGGTCTGACACTTTCGAGCTCGGACAGATAGAGCGCGATGCGCTGCGTCGCGATCTGTCCGCCAGAGGCAAGAATAACAGCCAGGGTTTCAGGGCTCAATGCGACAAGGGCATCGTAGATGCTGCTTCTACTGAGTGCGCCCTCCGACTCCAGACGCTCCCGCGTTCGCGTCTCGAAACGGGCTAGTTCATTGACAAGGCTCCTCAGAGTTGCTCCAGATCGGAGGCGGTCGAGGAGTGCGCCGGCGTCGGAGATATCGATTGCGCTCACCGCTGCCAGGAAGTTGGTGTGCCACAATGTAGCGGATCTGATCGAGCCGACCGGGTCTTTCATGATCGTCATGAGCTCGCTGAAGAGATTAGGCGCCTTCTCAGGCAGATGCCACTCTGGGTGTATGCTTGCGAGCGCTCCAAGAGAATCAAGTCGTTCCAGTGGGGCCCAGACCTCATCCTCGCTCAGGATGAGGCGGATCTCGTTCATGATGCGTTCTCCGCTGACGGTGCTCACGAGGTTGCGATCAACGGCATCCTGCAAGAGTTTTTCGGTCAGCGGATCAACCTCGAAGGAGAAGCGGGCGGCGAACCTGACACATCTCAGAACACGTGTTGGGTCGTCCTCAAAACTGCGCTCGTGGAGAACTCGCAGCACCCCGGTTTCCAGATCCTCCCGGCCACCGGCCGGGTCGAGAAGCTCGCCAAAGCCATCCGCATTGATACGGGCAGCCATAGCATTCAGCGTGAAGTCGCGCCGTCTGAGATCCAGGTCGATGGGATCCGGTGCCACGTCGGGCAGTGCGCCAGGTCGAGCATACGATTCCGATCTGGATGTGGCGATATCCACTTTCACGCCACGTCCAAGCACCAGAATGGCAGTTCCGAACCGACGGTGCTTCTTCACGCGTCCCTTGAGTTCGCGGGCGGCCGCTGCGGCGAAGTCGAGCGCGTCGTCCTCCACGACTATGTCGAGGTCTTCGCAGGGACGTTTCATCAGAGCGTCGCGAACGACGCCGCCCACAACGAAGGCGTTGATGCCGCGGTCATCGGCAATCTTTCCCAGATCGCGGAGGGCTTCCGCCGCTTCGGGGTTCAGTATGGCCGCCAGCGCCTCTGTCAAGTCACGATTCCACACGTGCTGCTCCCACTGCCGTCCATGTGGTTCTCCAGCGGTGACCGGTGGGATCATCCCCTGGGATGAAACGTTCTGTGAATCTCCTTAAGATACTCGCGGTCGACGCTCGTGTATATCTGCGTTGTCGAGATGTCGGCATGTCCCAGCATCTCCTGCACGGCTCTAAGATCTGCACCGCCCTCAAGCAGATGTGTCGCAAACGAGTGCCGCAGAGTGTGAGGCTTCACGCGTTCCCGCACGTCCGACCTGACCACTTGCTTCTGCAGTATTTTCCAGAACCCCATGCGTGTGAGAGGATGCCCCCTGGCATTGAGGAACAGAATATCCGTGGGGGCGCCCTTGGCGATGAGAACAGGACGCACGTTCTGTCTGTATCGTTCCGTCCAGTCTATAGCTGCGTTTCCCACTGGGATGACCCGCTCCCGCGAGCCCTTGCCGAACACGCGTATGTAGGAATCTTCCAGAAACAGGTTCGACAGCTCAAGACCGATCAGCTCGCTCACCCTGAGGCCGGCACCGTAGCTCATTTCCAGCATGGCGCGGTCTCTCATGCCGAGGAGAGTGGCCGTATCAGGTGCGTTGAGGAGATTCTCTATCTCGTGTACGCTGAGCACATCCGGCAGCTTGCG
Source organism: Candidatus Eiseniibacteriota bacterium (assembly GCA_030600655.1). Lineage (GTDB taxonomy): Bacteria > Joyebacterota > Joyebacteria > Joyebacterales > Joyebacteraceae > Joyebacterum. The sequence continues at coordinate 11,851 of JAUVLP010000019.1, read as the reverse complement.
TGACATCCGGGGGACTTGCATGTGCAGCGTCGGGTCGGTGCTGCAGGTACCTTCCGAAATCAGGGGAAGGTACGCATGGTAGCCGCGCAGGCAGGACAGGCGTCTGGCTGCACTCCGAGGCGAGAGCCCCGAGATTATGCCTCCCCCAATATACTCTCTGACGTCGCGCTCGGATATTCTGGATGGATCGGTGATGCCGTTCTTCCCCAGATGGATGGCATACTGAGCCAAGTCGCTTCGGTAAGAGGCAACGGTGTTCACGGCAAGACCGCGTTCCGATGTGAGGTGGTCCAGGTACTCCTCGATCGAATCTGTGAGCAGTGAGGATGTGCTAAGTTGTTTCGTCACCTTCCCCGCCCTCTGACTCCAGAAGGAAACGGATGCGCCGACGTCCCTCGTCCGAGCTGTGCTGTAACGGCAGGCCGGTCTGACCGTTTTCCATCTCTATCAGGCGCCGCTTCATGTCCGTGCCCCCGCTTGAGTAGCCGCCGAGCGAACCATCGCTGTTGACGACCCTGTGGCAGGGGACGACTATGGGGAGCGGATTCCGGGCCAGCGTCTGTCCGACAGGTCGTGTCGCGCGTGGGGATCCGATTGCTTCCGCCACCCATTTGTAGGAGCGAAGTGCCCCGAAGGGGATGCCTCTGACCGTTTCGAGGACCGCGCGGGAGAATGCTGTGAGTGTGGACATATCCAGTTCATAGTCGAAGTCGACGGGAACCCCGCTCAGGTAGCTGCGGATGTCGTCGACGACACGGCGGAGATGCAGCCTGTCCTCTACGGCGAGCACACGTGTCGCTCGCCGGATCCTCGAGAGCTCTCGATCGATGTCGAGTTCCTTGCTGAACATGACAGACGAGAGTCCCTGCTCGCTCCGGACAAGCAGAAAACGCCCCAACTCGGTGTCGAAACCAACATAGCGGAGCATCTCCAGCTGCGCGTCAGTCTGATCGTTTCCGTGCACGACCACCACGCCCTTCTTGTTCGAGAGCTTCTTTGATCCTGCGTGCCGTTCGGATACCAATGCCGGATACCTCCGCGATCTCGTCCTCGCTGCGCTCAGCGACTGCCGCAGCAGATCCGAAGCGTTCAAGAAGCGCGGTCTTTCGCGATCCCCCCACTCCGGCTATGCCGTCCAGGATGGATTCTCTTGCGGCCTTCTTCCTGAGAGATCTGTGATACGTAATGCTGAAGCGATGAACCTCATCCCTGATTCTCTGCAGGAGCCTCTTCGCGGCCGACTCGTCCGGGATTAGGAGTGCACTTGCGCGGCCGGGCACGAAAAGCTCCTCCTCGCGCTTCGCCAGAGCTACTACGGTCATTCCTCTGGCGCCCGTTCGGCGAACTGCCTCGACGGCCTTCCTGAGCTGTCCCTTCCCACCGTCGACAAGAAGCAGGTCGGGCAGCTCCTGTCCCTCACGGAGCGCAGCGCTGAAGTGGCGGCGCACAACCTCATAAATCATAGCACAGTCATCGCTGCCTTTCACCGTCCGGATGCGGTACTTGCGATAGAGTGCCCTGTCCGGTCTCGCATCGCGGAAGGATATCACTGTACCGACAGCGAGCGTTCCCTGGATGTTTGAGATATCTACGGCTGAGATGAGTCTGGGTGGGCGTTTCATGTTCAGGAAGAGACCTAGGTCTGCTACTGCCTTCGGTACCTGGCGGTTGTCGAAGGCCCTTCTCAAGGCTGTCTTCGCGTTCTCCCGGGCGAAAGCGATGAGCTGGAGTTTCTCACCCCTCTTCGGGAAGCGAATGGAGACCGCCCGCCCCGCCCTTTTCCTCAGCCAGGTGCTGATCGCCTCGGCCTCGCGCATATCCTCGTCAACGAGGATCTCAGGGGGAAGCTCGGCAGCAACCGAGTAGAATTGCTTCAAAAAGCCCGCGCGCATCTCCTCGCGGCTCGTTTCAGCCGTGAATTCGAGGGGGACATTCTCGCACCCGATCATCTTTCCGCCACGGATTCGCACAACTGATGCGACTCCGTACTGCTCGTGGTGGTCGATGGCCACAACGTCCCGGTCGACACGGGTAGCGGTCAGCACCCTCTGTCGCTCCACGACCTTGTCGATGTCCGCGATCCGGTCTCTCAGAGTTGCGGCCTCCTCGAACCTGAGGGACGAGACCGCCTGCTTCATGCGGTTGTCGAGGCGGCTGACGACTTCCTCAGCGTGCCCGCTGAGGAACAGGCACAGTTCCTCGATCCCCCGCCGGTACTCCTCCTCTGTGACCTTGCCCGAGCACGGAGCTGGGCAGCGTCCTATTTGATGATTGAGACATGGTCTCGGTCTGAGTTTGAACGTCTTGCAGGTCCTGGCAGGAAACATGTGGCGCACGAGGCGCAGGGTGCGCCTCATCGCTCTGGCATCAGTGTACGGACCGAAGTATCTGGACCCATCTTCCTTGACGGCTCTGGTCACATAAGCTCGGGGGAAGCTTTCTGCAAGAGTCACCTTGATGAACGGGTAACGCTTGTCATCCTTCAGCTTGACGTTGTATCGGGGACGGTGCTCCTTGATCAGGTTGGATTCGAGTACCAGGGCTTCCGTTTCGGATTCGGTCACGATGTAGTCAAAGGTCGAAAGACGCGACCGCAGGATCTGTGCTTTGTGATCGGGAAGCTCTCGCTTGCCGGTGTATGTTCTCAGGCGGTTGCGGAGGTTGCGCGCCTTCCCAACATAGATGATCCGTCCGTTGGCATCTCTCAGAAGATAGACCCCCGAGCAGGTGGGGACGCGCCGGGGGGGCACCCGCGCCCCTTTCTTCTGCGCTTCTTTTCCGGAAGCTCCCATATGCAGTAGCCTAGCCTGCCTTTGGCGTCGAGTCAATGCGTCTCACTAAGCCGCAAGAGAGTCTTGACTTGGGTGTCCCGTACTGATATGTTTGATCAATTGTGATGAGAGATTCGGGGTGCTAGCAGATGCGCCCCGGCAGGAGTGGTACAGGGAGGTATCGAGTTGCCCCAGAAAAAGTCGGCCATCAAGAGACTCAAGCAGTCCAAGAAGCTCAATGAGAAGAACCGGGCCATCAAGTCCCGTGCGTCTACGGCTATCAAGAAAGTCGCTGACGCCTCTGCTGAGGAGAGAGACGCGAGGGTGCGTGAGGCTGTCTCAGCAATCGACAGGGCTGCCAAACACGGTGTTCTCAGCGCGCACGCCGCTGGCAGGAAGAAGTCCAGCCTGATGAGAAAGACGGACGCCTAGCTATCCCACGTTTCGTCTGCCGTATTCAGAGCCCCCCTCCAGTCTGTCTGGAGGGGGGCTGCTTTGCGAGTTCCCGGTGAGCGCACCTTGTTGCCGCCGGAACATTCTGTTGGAGGTTGGGGTACCTGCTACACTCTAGCCTCTTCCACGATCCGCGCGATCTCCGCAGCCGCTCCCTCGATCGGCAGGTCACGTTGTTCCCCTGTCTTCCTCATCCGGATTTCCAGAATGCCGCTCTTCAGGCCGCGCTCGCCGATCGTCACGCGGATCGGAATGCCTATCAGATCGGCGTCCTTGAATTTGACACCGGGGGAATCGTGGCGATCATCAAGCAGGACGTCTACACCGGCTGCTCTCAGATCGTCGTAGAGGCGTTCAGAGGCCGCCCGCACTTCCTCATTCTTGAACTTCACGGCGAGCACCTCCACCTCAAAAGGTGCGACGCTCATTGGCCACGTTATGCCGGCTCCGTCGCTGTGCTGCTCGATGATGGCGGCCACCGTCCGGGAGATGCCGAGACCGTAACAGCCCATCACGAACGGCATAGCTTTGCCGTTCTCATTGAGAAAGGTGGCCTTCATGGAGTCGGAGTATTTGGTGCCCAGTTTGAAGACCTGGCTGACCTCGATGCCCCGGAAGGAGCCCATGCTCTTCCCGCATTGTCGACAGACATCGTCCTTCCCGATCATGGCGATGTCGCAGTAGTCGTCGACGACGAAGTCACGTCCGGGATTGACATTCCGGATGTGGACGTCTACGGCGTTCCCACCGACGACGACGTTCTTCAGCGGTTCGACCGAACGGTCGACCACCAATCGGACTTCGGACAATCCGATGGGGCCGGCGAATCCGACCGGCGCTCTGGTTACCTTTTCAACAATGTCCGGAGGCGCGGCTTCGACAATGCTCGCACCCAGGAGCCCAGCCAGCTTCTCTTCGTTGATGTCGCGGTCGCCGCGGATCAGGGCAACCACAGGGTCACCATCGGCGACATAGACGATCGTCTTGATGAGTCGCCAGGATTCCACACCGAGGAATTCGGACACATCCTCGATTGTCTTCATCCCGGGAGTGTCGACGGGCTCAGCGAGAAGAGGGTCCTCCGGCGGCATGACGTCCGCAATGAGTCCCTCAGCGCGCTCGTCGGTGGCGGCGTAGCCGCACTCACACACTATGACCTCGGATTCACCCGTGTCGCACAGGACCATGAACTCGTGCGACGCGCTGCCTCCGATGGCGCCCGTGGCGGCTTCGACAGGCCGGTAGTTGAGATTGCAGCGGTCGAAGATGCGACAGTAGGAATCGTACATGGCTCTGTAGGTCTCATTGAGAGAGTCTTCGTCCCGGTGGAAACTGTATGCATCCTTCATGATGAATTCTCGAGCGCGAATAACTCCAAAGCGAGGTCTGATCTCGTCACGGAATTTCGTTTGAATCTGGTATAGGGTGAATGGGAGCTGGCGATACGATCGCACCTCGTTGCGGACGATGTCGGTGACTACCTCTTCGTGAGTCGGTCCCAGGGCGAACTCGCGGCCGTTTCTGTCGTGAACGCGCCACAGCTCCTTGCCGTAGACGTCCCAGCGTCCAGTTTCCTGCCAGAGCTCGGCAGGACTGACGACGGGCATGAGGAGTTCCTGGCTTCCGATGCGGTCCATCTCTTCTCTTACGATAGCCTCCACCTTACGAACCACACGCCAACCGAGCGGCAGGTAGTTGTACACGCCGGACGTGAGCCTCCTGATGAGACCTGCCCGCAGCATGAGCTTGTGGCTCGTCGTCTCTGCGTGGGATGGATCTTCCTTGTGTGTCGGGATCAGTGCTTTACTCCAGCGCATCGCTTCCCTCGTTCCTGTCCCGCTGAGCTGTTCCTCTTCCGGCCCAGCCGCGCTCATCGCGCATTCTCATATCGATGAGTTCTTCGTACAGTCCACGGATTTCCTCGAACTCGAAATCACGGACGTTGTCCTCGTAACCCCAGAAATCGTCGAGCATCCGGTTTCCCTCACGCTCGTAGAGGTATGCCTGCGTGAACATCTCCAGCTTGTCGACGGCGCGGACGATCCGGCCCTCAACTGAAGAGCGGTCCGCGAATTCTTTCCAGAGGCCGATGTACTCGTCTGCGTCGTCCAGAGATCCGAAGAGTTCCTCCAGGATCCGGAGTTCGGCAGCTTCCTTGACCTCCTGGCCCAAAAGCCTGGTTGCCGGGGCATGTATGTCACCCAGCATGTGCTCGGGAAGATCGTGAATGAGAGCGATCTTGAGAAGCCTCTCCACATCAATATCGATTCCCATCCTCGAGGCCAGCAGCATGGATATGACCGCCACCGCGAACGAATGCTCAGCCACGCTCTCTCCATCACGCACGCCCCTCACCCGCCAGCCCATCCTTGGGATCGTTTTCAGTTCGTTGCACTTCAGTATCAGGTTGATGAAATCGCCGTAGTGAGACACGGTTCCCTCCGTTACCGGAACTGGAGATTGAGTACGTCCATCATGTCATAGAGTCCCGGTGGTTTCCCGTGAACGAAGCGCACGGCATGCACGGCGCCTCGGGCGAACGCTTCTCTTGAAAAGGCCACGTGTGAAAGAGCTATCTCCTCCACTTGAGACACCAGAAGCACCGAGTGCCTTCCGGTGATGCCACCGGCTCGCACGGCGTGGACACCAATCTCTCCGGGGCGTCTCACTGCCTCCAGCCCTGAACGCCCGACCCTTACCATTTCCGGGCCCACGCCGCGGGCATCCGCCGCGATCTCGGCCAGCTTCGCAGCCGTTCCGCTTGGTGCGTCCTTCTTTGCGCTGTGGTGCGCTTCCACTATTTCGATGTCGAACGATTCGCCCAATCGCTCAGCTGCCGACCGGACCAGACCAAAGAGCATGTTGATTCCGAGACTGGTGTTCGGTGCAACGACGATGGGCGCATTTTTCGATGCTGCCTGTATGGCGGTCATCTCGTACTCGGTGAGTCCCGTCGTTCCTATGATGAGTCCCAAGCCATCTGCGCTCGCCCGTTCCGCGCAGGCCATTGCCTGAGCAGCGATCGAGAAATCCGCCAGCACGTCGTAGCTGTCGCGCTCAAATTCATCCAGTCTGGGACTCACGGCAAGGCCGGGGTCAGCGCCGGGCCAGAGCTCACACAGGTGCCTTCCGACGTTCTCGTGAGTCGGCATCTCCAGCCCTCCCACGAGTCTAAGATCGCTGGAAGCTGCGATCTGCTGAGCGACCATACCACCCATGCGGCCGCATATGCCACTGACCAGTACCCGAATCACGATTACCTCCTCTGAACCAATCGAAGACCAAACATAGCACGACACAGATACATAGGCAACGCTGCGCCTGTGCGGAGCTATGTGGCGAGTGGGGGCCGGCAGCCTGTCACCCCTGTCGAACGGCGAGTGAATCTGAAGTGCTCTGGTCTGGAGTGTCAGTGTAGAGGGCTTTGGGGGGTAGTGCCATGGTGCGTGCCTACGGCGTCATCGAGGGCACGCCTGACGGCTTCTGTGACCTCCTTGGGGCCGAACGGCTTCTGAAGGTAGCTGGCGGCGTCATCAAGGAAGCCCCCATCCTCTTCGCCCTTCGGGTATCCGCTCATCACGATTACTGGGAGGTCGTAGCCCGCGGCGATGAACGAGTCCCACAGCTCGCGGCCATTCATCTCAGGCATAACCACGTCTGTCATGACCAGGGATATGTCATTGCCGGACAGCTTCATTTCTTCAAGCGCTTCGCGGCCGTTCGTGGCGGATACTACGTCGTAGCCGCTTGCCGTGAGTATGTCGGTGATGAGCGAGCGGATGTTTGCATCGTCCTCGACGACGAGAATCGTTTCATGGCCCATTGCCATATAGAGTCCGATCTTCTCTGTGTTCTCCAGCTCATTCGGTTCCTTGACCGGCAGGAATATGCGGAAGGTTGTGCCCCTGCCCAGCTCGCTGTCGAGCTCCACGAAACCGCCGTGGCGCCGTACGACGCTGAAGACTATTGAGAGGCCCAGACCTGTTCCCTTACCTGCTTCCTTGGTCGTGAAGAACGGTTCAAAGACTTTTTCCTTGATCTCGTCGCTCATCCCTGTGCCGGTATCCGCCACTTCGATGAGGTGGCACTTCTCGACCCCAGGGGTTGTGAATCGTCGTGCCAATGGGCCTATGTCTGCAAACTCGTGTGTCGTGATGTGGATCTCTCCGCCTTCGGGCATGGCGTCCTTTGCATTGACGGCGAGATTCATTACCATCTGGGAGATCTGGTGCTTGTCACCTACAGTCAATCCCATCTTGGTGTCGAGGTCGAGCGTGACCTTTACGCTGTCGCCGAGCATGCGTCTGAGGAGCTTCATCATCTCCTCTATTGTTTCGTTGATGTCAAGAGCGCTCGTCTCTGTCTTGTCTTTGCGGCTGAAGGTCAGGAGCTGGCGAGTAAGCCCCGCAGCGCGCTCGCTGGCCAGGACTATCTCCTTGAGGCCTGCAAACTCCCTGTACTCTTCCGGCAGGCGATTCATCAGGAGCTGCGCATAACCCTGAATCGTCGTCAGGAGGTTGTTGAAGTCGTGCGCGACTCCGCCGGCGAGCTGACCAACTGCCTCCATTTTCTTGGAGTGGTAGTACTCAGCCTCGAGATGTGCTCTTTCCTCCAGCTCAGTCTCGCGTGCGATCGCTCTGGCCATGAGTCCGGCGATGACCTCCAGAATGCGTGTTTCCTTGTCCGTCCAGATGCGCAGGTGCGAGCACTGCTCGAAACTCATCCACGCGACCACGCTTCCACGCACGGTGATCGGTAGAACAAGAAGAGATATCACGCCCTGGTCGTCGAGTTCTGACACATGAGTCTTTGGGAAGAGACCGATATTATTCACTCTTATCTGCTCGCCTTGTGCGAGGCAGTCCCGCCACTCCGGCATCTCTTCGACTGGGTGTGAACGATCGATCCCTGTCCGTTCAGTGCCGCGTGCGGTCCACTCGTGCGTCACGCTCGTCATACGTTCGGTCGAGAGCCTCTCGACGATGCGGACGCGATCGAATGACCATGCCTTTCCAACGCGTGCTATGACGCCGTCGAAGTGATTCGTGGGGGAATCGTAATCCTTGAGAAGGACCTCAGAGATGCGATGGAGCAGCGATTCGTAGCGAACCTGGAGCTTGAGGTTCTGCCGCGCGATGAGGTTCATCCGCCCTACCCATAGAATGGCTCCCACCGATGTCAGGAGCGCCAGATCGTGATCGGTCAACCGGGGTTCCTGAGCGCTGTCCTCCGTAAGGGCGCCAGCCACGAGTACTGTTTCCACGCCGTTGTCTGTAATGTTCGGAATCCAGGTGAAGAAGGGAAGCGACAGGCTTGCACGGACGTTGCTGATCCACTCGCAGGAATCTGTCTCGCCATTCACGAGCGCAGGCTTGGACCAGACGGTCGACGCTTCATCGGGAAGCGAGAACTCGACCGGAGTTACGTCTGCCTGGTATCCAAGGGTGGCCGCGGGGCGATACAGGCCCGACGTCGTGTCTTTCTCCAGAACGACTGCCCGTTTCATCCACAGCTCGGCCACGATCGCCTTGAGCGCCGTGGCGTACAGCGAACCGATTGAGTCGGCGTTGCCGATGTCATTCTGGAAGCCCGTGAGGAAGCCAAACGCTTCACGGGAGCGACGGACCTCCTGAGTCAGATGGAGTATCTTGTACTCGGAGCGTACCGATTCACCACCGAGTTTCTCCATCCGTTTCCGGAGGCCCGCTACATGCCGTTCCAGTTCAGCTACGCGGTCTTGCTTCTTGTGTTCGATATCGGCCACGCCGTTCGTTCTCCTACATGTCCAGGGCTAGCGGTCCTCTGAAAGCACGATTAGAACGCCTGTCCAGTCGAGCGCGCGCGATCCACCCATGAACGGAGCTACTTCTACTCCTGAGTAGAAACCGAGCAGCGGCATCTCAGCGCCGATCGTCTCCTGGACGAAGGCTCCTTCTTCCGCGCCCGCACCGCAGAAACCACTCGTGCGGCCCGCACAGTCAATGTAGATGCCAAGGAACGGGTCGGAATCCTTGACCTCATCAAGAAGTCTCTCGGAGATCGAACGCGCCGACGCGAGCATCTTTTCGTTGCTGCGCCGCATGATCTGGATCTTCTCACCCGGCCCGAAGTCCGATTCGAAAAGTATGAGAGAACCATCCTGGGGATTGACCCCGGCGATGAGGCGGTTGACGTACTCGTTTTCGTTGAAGTCACCGTATGGGTCATCGCTGTAGTTCGCCCCGAGAGTCACCAGAAGGGAATACTGCTGCCAGTCATCACCGGCTCCCGTTCCGATGATGTCCTCGATGACGTTCAGAGCGGGTCGGCCATCCAGTTCGCGGACGATGGGTCCCTCGATATTTGTGATAGTGTGGTAGTCGCTTGCCGGTTCGCACCCGTGGCTGATTGCGTGGTGGAAGGTGCAGTTCCCCGAGACGACAACTCCTGCCGCATGCTGCATCAGGGCCTGGTCACCGGCGAAGATCGGTGCCTCGTTCCACTGGTAGTCCTTCATGACTCCGCCACCCAGGAGCGGCATATGCGGAACGGGAAGCGACTTCTCTACTCCCTTTACCAGCTGACTGGCGAGGTTTACAGCGAAGGGGTCTGACTGCTTGATGGAGTCGTAGAAGAAGAGCGCTCCTTGGGAATCCGGCCTCGACCTCTCAGAAAGGAGACGTCCGAACTCAACCCCGGCGGCTTCTTCATTGTCGCTCAGATTGCCGACCGTGACGGCATCGAAGCGGATGTTGTCGGCAGATACGACGGCAACGCCGGCCTCGTAGCCACCATAACCGATCTTCTCATTCGTGATCACTCCGACTGTCATTCCGCCGATGAGCGTGGTCTCGCCGACGGTCCCTCCAACGGCCTTGAGGAAGGCGAATGGATCATGATTGCCGCCGCAGAACGCTATTGTGAAGTCACTCTTGTTTGCTGATGCATACATCATTGCCTTCTCAGCTGCCAGGCGTCCGGCAGCTGCTGAATCCGTGGCGTCGGAATAGCCGACTCCGGATCGCACTGACTTCATGATCTCCTCCTCATGCAGGTTGGTTCCCCGCTTGGACAGAGTGTCCGGCGAGCAGCCTCTTCTCGGCTGCAGATTCCTGAACCCGCCCGATGTAACAGCAAGAGGTGTACCAGCAAAGCGGTCAGAAAGGGGATCAAGAGAGGCTACATTGCGCCTGAGCTGTGCCCTTATTGAACAGACAGGGCTCACAGCGAGAAACTGTGCAGCTCGCGTGGCAGGATGCAATCTGGACTGGATATCGACGCACAGAGATGGTCACGGGTTGAACAGTACGGTTCTCCGGGTGCGATGACCGTATAGGACAGAGGAGGCCGTTCAGAGAAGGCGCAGCATGCGGACCCGTGTATCACAACACGAGACGGCGGCCGGGAGGCCGCCGTCTCACAGTAGAGGGTCTTCAGCCGAAGGCGGACCCGCTACTTATGTGGAGCAGCATTCATGATGTTCGTGCTTATCGGCGTGCTTGCGCCTGCGCGTGGCCGGTTCCTGAGGTGAGCGGCCGCCTTGTCCGGAGACCAACCCATCATGCGGACCTTGTCACCCCGAGCTATGGTTATGAGATGGGGCACGCAAAAGCCGGATGTCGTGTTCTCAAGAGCCGCCACCAGATTGCTGGCGTGCTCTCCGTCAACCATAAAGTGCTCTGTTCCTGGAGATGAGATGCCCCAGATTGTGTAGTATGGGATCACCTGGAGCGCGACCAAGCGTTCATTGAGTTCCTTCATGACGTGCGGGTCGTCGTTTATCCCCTTGAGGAGGGGGCCCTGCTGGAGCATGACGATGCCGGCATCCGCCATCATTCTGATTCCCTTTTCGAGCTCAGGTGTCAGCTCTCTCGCGTGGAGGAACGAGAAGATCATGTAGATGGGCCTGTGCTCAGCCAGCATGTCGACGAGGGACTGGGTGATCCTGGACGGGACGTAGATAGGCGCCCGCGATGTGATCCGGATGATCTGGACGTGTTCTATCGCGCGTACGGAGGAGACCCAGAAGTGGAGTTCCTCGTCGCTCAGAAAGAGCGGCTCTCCACCGGTGATGATCACGTCGCGTATGGATTCGTCGTTTCGGATGTAATCCAGTGCCACATCGGCGTCCTTCTGGCTCAAGTGCTGGACCTTGCGCCCCTTTCTGAAACAGAAGCGACAGTGAGATGGACAGCCAAGGGTAGGCATGAGCAAGAGCTTGCCCGGATACCTGTGGACTATCCCTGGGCAGGGCTGGAATTTTGCCTCGTCTGCGTGGACGTCATCCTTGTGTCCGTCGGTCCGGTGCACCATTTCGTCCATTGTGGGGACCACAACCTTGCGGAGCGGGTCATCCGGGTCATTCGGATCCAGGAGGCTCAGATAGTGCCTTGATATCTTGACCGGGTACTCAGTCCTGAGTTCCTCGATGGCGTTCCTTTCGCCGTCTGATAGCTTGATGATGCGCTCAAGCTCAGACTGAGTGGTTATCACCTTCTCATAGTCTCTCTGCCATCGATCCCCGTGTTTCATGCATCCTCCCTCGAAGTATGTGAAGCCGGAGGGTGTCCCCAACTTCCCAAAAACATGCCGCGACGCTCGCCCGGTTCTTTGTCCGAACGTGCACCGCGGTAGCCGACCGCATAGTC
>JAUVLP010000120.1 GCA_030600655.1 Candidatus Eiseniibacteriota bacterium | reverse complement strand
AGGAGTGTCAGTTCTCGCTTTAACCCGATTATAGGCAACTGATTTTCCCTTGGTGTGTAAGGCTGGAGAGAGTGCTGAACTCGTTGCTACACGAGCGGGATCCGGCTTCCCAACCCGCTCTCTATGAATGAGTCGTCGAAGAGTTCCGAGAGAATCTGCATGCTTGCATCTCCCGTGCAATGTGACGGCGCCAGCTGTTCGACTCCCAGCTCCTTCAGGCGTCTCCTGAGGGCGAGGAGTTTTCTCCTGCTGCTTTGACCAAGATGCATCCCTCCGATGACGAGTTTCACCTGCAGTCCGGATTGTTGTTTGGCGGCGCCAACGAGTTTATCAACACCGGGATGGGCACAGCCGGTGATGAGTGTTGCAGCACAATCGCCTGCCAGCACCAGGCCCTGCTCCAAGGGTCTTTTTCCCACGACGCCAGTCGAGGTAACACCCGGGGCGATCCTCCCTCCTGCGCCGATAATGGTTGGAAGGGCGCCGGCCCTGTCGATAGCCACGACGGTCTCTACGGGCACGTCTTCAGGCAGGAAGACCTCAACCCTGTGATTGGCGCGAAGAAACGCAGGGAGTCCCCCGATGTGGTCGTCATGTACGTGTGATATGAATATGGTGTCGATTTCCGACGGAGACACCTGCAAAGCCAGCATATTGGAAAGCAATTTATCGCCCTCGGAGCCTGTGTCAAAGAGAATTGTCTTCGCAAACCCGCGGACAACCACAGCGAAACCCCACCCAAGCTTGAGACCGCGAGCATATGGGACGTTGTCGAACACAATCTGCGCGTATTTGCTCAAAGGTGCACTCCCCTCCGAAATGGCCCGGACGTGCTGAAACGCGCGCACTCGCCGGGGAAAGTGGAGGTCTCTCCTGCGGAGAGCGAGGTCTCTCCTATGGAGAGCGGGGTCTCTCCTATGGAGAGCGGGGTCTCTCAGAAGGAGACTGGGAGGCTGTGACTCGCTCGCCATTCTACTGTTACACAGAGCTTAGTGCAAGCAGGAGTGTAAGACTGTTGACTGACGGTGCCGAGGGCAGTGGGCGCGTGGCGGCGTTGTGGTAACGGTCTAATCCGGCTCGATACCGAGCGAAGCAAAAAGGAAAGAGTAGTAATCCGTGTACTGCTCCTGCATTCTACTCATTCTCGCGGCAAGGCCGTGCCCGGCATTGCGTTCCAACCTCAGGAGGACCGGTCGGTTCGGAAGTGCCAGCGCTTGTAGCTTGGCGGTCATCTTCATAGCGTGAGATGGATGGACCCGCATATCTGATTCCCCGGCAGTGAAGAAGACGGCCGGATATACGGCAGCGTCGTCAACGTGGTGATATGGCGAGTATTTGTAGATGTAGTCGAATTCGTGCTGATTGTTGGGGTCTCCATACTCGGCCGTCCAGATGCGGGCTCCATAGAACATGTGGTAGCGGACCATATCAAGCAGCGGAACATCGCAGATGGCGGCGGCTGCCAGTTCGGGTCGTTGAGTGATGAAGGCTCCAACAAGAAGGCCACCATTGCTTCCTCCCCACACGGCAAGGTGGTCGCTCTCGGCATAGCCTGTGCTCGTCAGCCACTCGGCTGCGGCGATGAAATCGTCGAATGAATTCTGTTTCTTGTCGAGCATTCCACCCCGGTGCCAGTCTTCGCCGTATTCGCTGCCGCCCCTGAGATTGGGAGCAGCAAATACGCCTCCGCGCTCAAGCCAGAGGAACCGATTTCTCGCGAACCCCGGAGTTGTTGGAACCGAAAACCCTCCGTAGCCGCTCAAGAGAGTGGGGTTGGTTCCATCAAGCGCGAGGTCTTTCCTGTGAACAAGGAACATGGAGATCGGTGTCCCGTCCTTCGATTTGTACCACACCTGTTTCGCCGTGTATGGTGTCACATCCACTGGAGCCTCGACGGTCATTACCTCGGACACGATTCCTGTCGAAACCGTATAGCGGAAGACCGTCGGCGGAATGAGGAACGATGCAACGTTGAAGTAGACATCATCCTCGGTGCAGTCAGCTGTCCAGTCGGCCACAGATGAAAGGTCCGGAAGAGGTACGTTGGAAATGTAGTCACCGTTCCTGGAAAAGACGCGCAGTTTCGACTGTGCGTTCTCCATGTAGAGAACCAGCAACATGTTGTCCGCGTCGGAGAAATTCTGGATGGCGTGTTCTGATTCAGAAACTACCGGGATCCAGTCGAGAGAGGTGGGCTCATTCAGATCAATTCGCACGATCCTGCCATTCGGGGCGTCTTGAGTTGTCAGCATATAGAAGTCCGAACCGATGACGACCCCGTACGATCGGGCGTCAAGTCCCTCTACGATCGGGATAAAGTCACCTTCACGGGTCAGGTCCTTGACATAGATGTCGTTTTGCGCAGAGCCAAGATAGACGTAGACAAGGAGGAAGCGCCCGTCACGCGACAGTGAGAGCGATGGCCATGCAGTCATGTCCTCCTTGTACGCGAATATCTTTGGGTCGAGTGAGAAATCGTCGCCGAGCGTGTGGTGATAGATGGTCCTGTGATAGAAGCGTTCATCGTCCGGTACCTCACCGGCTAGCGGGAAGCGGGTGTAGTAAAAGCCACGGCCGCCGGGTTCCCAGCCGATGCTTGCTGCGCGCGTCCCCGGTATCTCGTCCACAAGGTGTTCCATCGTGTCTATGTCAAGAATCCGGAGCGTGCTCAACTCGCTTCCACCTTCGGATGTCCCGTAGGCGAGGAGTTGCCCATCGAGCGATGGGTACCACCAGTCGAGGCGGACAGGGATCTCATCTCCCAGCGCATCGGGGTCTATCAGGACCCGGGAGTCTGCACCCCGGCTGTCGCGTACATGAAGCACCATCTGTTCATTCCCAGGGTCTCGCCGGGTGAAGAACAGACGACCGTTTCTCAACCAGAGTTGTCCGATGGCGGGGATTTCAAAGAGCTCACCAAGCCGCTCGTGGATTTCATCGCGGCCCGGGATCTGCGAGAGAACGGCGTCCGTTCGGGCGTTCTGGGCATCAATCCAATGCTGGACCTCTTCCGATTCGAGATCCTCCAACCACCGGTAGGGGTCGCGAATGCGGATGCCATGAATGGTGTCTTCGACATCCACTGAACGGGTCACAGGCAGAGCCTGTGCTCCAGCCGTAGGCGCCAAGGCAGCGGTCGCCAGGGGGGCGATTGCAATGACAGCCAGGACAGCCGCGGCGGCTGCCGTGGTGAGCCGATCCACGGTTCCTCTCTCCATGGCGCCCTTCCTGTGGTGTTACGTGATGAAGAGGAGGCCGATCCGGTAGACACCGAAACTCACAATCCACGCCAGCACAAACTGGTAGAGGACGGAGAACCACATCCATAACGTGCCGATCTCGCGCCGCGTGGCCATTACGGCGACGACACACGGAGTGTAGATAAGAACAAAGAGCATGAAGCCGAAGGCTGCCAAGGGGGTGATCCCGCTCTCGGGCGCGCTGATCGCGGCGGCGAGAGAATCCTCCGAGTCCATCCCAACTTGGTAGAGCACTCCCATGGTCGACACGACGACCTCTTTTGCTACGAATCCCGTGATGAGACTAACGCCCATCTCCCAGGTGAATCCGAGCGGGCGTATCACGGGCTCGATCGCCTTCCCGGCTGTGCCTACGTACGAATTCTCGATCTCCTCAGCCGCGCGCATCGTTGCAAGCGTCTCGATCTGCTCGATCGATTCTGCGCTGCCGAGGGCCATGAGGGTTTCGATCTCCGCATTGTAGTCTCGGGAGAACTCGGTGGTTTTCGGGAAGGCGCCGAGGAACCAGAGGATTATCGAAGCGACAAGGATGATACCGCCCATCTTCTGGAGATAGATCTTCGCGCGCTCCCACATGTGGATGAGAACCCCCTTGCCGGTCGGTATGCGGTAGGGGGGGAGCTCCATAACAAACGGCGCCGCCGCGGTCCGGAAAAGCGTCCGTGAGAAGAGCCGTCCCATGAGAAGAGAGAGTACGACCCCGATCACATACATGAGAAAAACTATGTTCCCTGCCCGTTCGGCGAAGAACGCTCCGGCGATGAGAATGTAGACGGGGAGCTTGGCGCTGCAGGACATGAGTGGCACAAGGAGCACGGTGAGAATCCGGTCCTTCTTGGATTCCAGTGTGCGGGTCGCCATTATAGCCGGTACGGAGCACCCGAACCCCATCAGGAGCGGGATGAACGATTTCCCGTGGAGTCCGAGTACGTGCATCAATCTGTCCATCAGAAATGCAGCCCGCGCCATGTACCCCGTGTCCTCGAGAACCGCGACACCGAAGAAGAGGATCATGATGTTCGGGAGGAAGATGATGACCGAACCGACACCTCCGATAATGCCGTCCACGAGGAGGTCGGTCAAAAGGGATGGGGGAAGAACGTTCGTAGCCCCGATCGATAGCCATCCGACTATCGAATCGATCCACCCCATCGGATACGCGCCGAGTGTGAACGTTGCCTGGAAAAGGAACCACATGAAGACGAGGAAGATCGGGTAGCCAAGAAACCTGTTTGTGAAGACATTGTCTATTCGCCTAGAGAGCTCCATGCGATCGATTGGATCTTCGAGTTCCGTTAGAACTTCCCTGAGCGCGCCTTGGATGTACCCGTAGCGGCCTTCCGAGATGACCTTCTCAGGATCGGATCCTGTGGCTGTTCGTATGTGCTTCTCGGCCCTCGCGACGAGCTCTTTCACTTGACGCGCTGCCTCGGACTCCGATCTGAGCTTCTTAAGGACTCGCGGATCATCTTCCAGAAGTTTGATCGCCATCCAGCGTGGGGGGTAGTCGCCAGTGAGTTCCGGGTTCGCTTTCAGAAGGTCTGTCAGCTTGATGACAACGTCATCAACGTGGGACCCGTATGAGATCGGCACGTGCCGGTGGTGTTCCTCTCGGTCTTCGACAAGTGCGATCGCGGCATCTACGAGCTCCGTTACTCCTTGGGCGCGGTGTCCGACCGTGGTGACGATCGGGGTGCCCGTGAGCGTGTGAAGCTTCTCGATGTCCAGTTCTACGCCGGTGCTCTCGAACTCGTCCCACATGTTGAGATCGAGAACAAGATCAACACCGAGCTCCATCAGCTGCACGGAGAGATAGAGGTTGCGTGCGAGGTTGCCGGAATCAACAACGTGAATGACGACATCAGGATTTTCATCGATGATGTACGAGCGGGCGGCACGCTCCTCAACCGAGTATGCCGTGAGGCTGTACGTCCCTGGAAGGTCCACAACCTCTATGGAATACCCGTTGTGTTCGAAGTGTCCCGTCTTCTTCTCGACCGTGACGCCGGGGTAGTTGCCGACCTTCTGGCGAGCGCCGGTCATGGCGTTGAAGATGGTCGTTTTGCCGGAGTTGGGATTGCCGGCCAAGGCTATTCTGAGAGTCTTTTTGTTAGTCATTGCGCTTCACTCTGGTGCGCCTACGGAAACGGTTCCAGAATCCGCTACCGGAAGGACTCGGTCCGGGTTCTGACAGAGCGGAGCGCCGTCCCATTCCGCCGCTGCCGCGGTGATGTGCGCTGCCGTCTCGTCTGCGAAGACCGGAGCCGGCACGCTGCCCGCGTTTGTGTCTGGGTGATTTGTGTTGGCAGTAGGGGAGCTCTTGTGGGTGGACAAGAACCTGCTTGGCCTCCGTCCTGCGAAGTGTGATATGTGTGCCGCCGATGCAGTACTCGACGGGATCGTCCAGTGGCGCACGTTTCACAACGCGGACAAAGGTCCCATTCACAAACCCCATGTCAAGTAGCCTGCGCCGGAACGCACCCTCGCCGCGGACATCCACGACGAGTGCACCGTCGCCGGGGGAGAG
>JAUVLP010000083.1 GCA_030600655.1 Candidatus Eiseniibacteriota bacterium | reverse complement strand
AGGAAGCCGAACCTCTGCATGGGGACGATATCCCCAAGAACAAGCACCAGGAAACCCACGGCCACCGCAGTTGCGTTGATGACAATGGCCTTGCCTGTCGTTTCCAGCGTCACGCGGAGTGCGTCTCGCTCCGACGTCCCCGCTTGGAATTCCTTTTGGAACCGCGCCAGGAAATGGATCGTGTAATCGATTCCGATTCCCACAGCTACGCTTCCGATCAGGACTGTGACCACGTCCAGAGGGATTCCAAGCACCGCCATCAGAATGAAGTTACAGAGAACGGTGGTCACGACCGGTGTCAGCGAGATGAGGCCGCCGGTGAAGGAGCGGAAGCGGACAGCGAGTAGAATGAACAGCACCACGAACGCGGCGATCAGACTCGCGGCTTGACTCTTCAAGACGCTCCGATCGAGGCGCTTGAAGATAATGGGCATGCCGGTCTGCAGCGTCGTCGTCGCCACGGTGTCAGTGGCAGAGAGCTGTGACAACGCTGCTGGTGGGATCGACTCGGTGGCAACTCCAGCGTGGTCCTCAACGAGGGCCCACATGTCTCCCTGGATGTCTGTCCGAAACGACCGCGCGGCTGCAACCGGGACGTGCGAGGCCATCCCGATCAGGCTGTCGGTGAGGCCGTCAACGAAAGCAATGCGACGGTACTCACGAACGATGCCTCGCAGGGCGGACGCCGCATACTCCATGGCTTCAGGGTCGTCCGCGTACATGGACGGTGGAATTCGCCGCCGCAGTACGGTGCCAATACTTGCCTCACCGGGCAGCGAGTCAGCGAACAGGGGCTCCAATCCTGTCACTACGTCACGGACAATGGAGTCTGAATCGATCGGCAGATCCGCCGCATCGCTTCCGAAGTAGTCCACAATGGCTCCGCTGACGATTTCGGCGTGCTTTGTCGTGAGTTGCTGATCCGACGCTGAGCCCGCCGCCGTCACTGCGAGCAGCACCTCGTCGAAATCCAAGCCCTCCACGCCGTGATGCTCGGCGTCGAGAGCAATGACGCGGGCGACATCCGTCGCACGTCGCCTCTCGGCCTGGCGTCTGACCGGCGTCGGTAACGTGTCGAGATTGAGCCAGAGCAGTTGCGGGGGAGCGGCTGTCGCAAGGTGATGATCGATGCTGTCAACCACGGCAATCAGCCTGGCTGTGTTGACCGTACCCATCTTGGCCTGGATCATTGCTTGGGTGTCGTTGTCCGCAACCAGTTGCTCCATGACCTCGTTGCCTTCCACGAAGAACCAGAGATTGGCGACTCCCTCGCGAGTATCGGGAATGGCGCGGCGCCCGAACATCTGCTCGTTCAGTTCCGCGATCAGATCGGCAACAGACTGGGGGTGAGTGAGATTAGGAATCGTCCGGAGGTACTTCTCGAACCGGAACATCTCCTTCAGGACCAGGGGATCCTTTATGTCACCGTTCACGAGTATCTGGATTGGTATCGCGCCGCCAAAGCTCGCTTCCATCATCTCTTCCGCCAGGCGGATCTCGCTGTCAGGCTTGAAATAGTCCTTCATGTTGACCTCTCGTTGCAGTTGCGGGATGGCAACGAGAGAACCGGCCACGACCAGGAGCCCACCAATGACGATCAGCTTCTCGTAGGCGAGAACCAGATCCGCTATGACATCCATGACTCGCGTAACCCAGTTGGAGGGCTGTTCCTCTGCCTTCATCCCAGGTCTCTGAGAGGGCAGGTATGAAAGGATGGCCGGTATGAGCGTTATCGAGAGAGCCATTGCCAGGAGGACACCCAGCGATGCGAAGACACCGAATTCCCTGGTCATGGTCAGGTAGGAAAACAGGAAGGCCAGAAACCCTACCATTGTCGTTACGCCTGTCAGAATGATGGGAAGACCGATGGCGGCGATTGACCGTCTGATGCGTTCGAGCTTGTCTCCCCCGGACCCGTCGGTTTCCATGTATGTGCTGAGGAGGTGGATTCCGTAGGCGCTTCCTATCGCGATCAGGAGCACGGGAATAGCGGCTGTGACGATTGTTAGATCCAATCCGACCCAGCGCATCAGCCCGAGCGTCCAGATCGTGCTGACCAGCACCGCTCCCAGGGGTAGCAGGACGCCCTGGAGGCGATGGAAGCTGAAGAAGAGGACTCCGGCGAGCAGGAGGGCGACGAGCGGGACCAGCCGCGTCAGGTCCCTGGTGATGATGTCGGTGAGAAAGAGCATCTGGAAGGGAATGCCGCCGTAGTAGACCGTTTCCTCGCCGGACACGGACTCCACGATCTCCCTCATTTTCGTGGCAACCTCTGTCTTATTCACTCCGTCTCGTACTCTTGCGAGGAGGAGAGTAGTGCGCCCATCTGCGGAGACGATGTTGCCCCTGTACATCTCCTTCGACAGTGTGTATTCGCGGAGAGCCATCAGGTCTTGCGGAGTGTGAGGGATGTCGCTCGATGATATGAGTTTCCCGACCTCGATCCCATCAGGGATCTTCTTGATATCGAGCACGTCGGTGAGACTCGTCACCTGGCTGACTTCAGGAAGGTCGTGGAACCGGGTCGTCAGCGAGTCAATCCTCGCAAGCGTGCGCGGATTGAAGACGTCCTCGGTCTCGAGAGCCACGACGGCGAGTGAGCTCCCCCCGTACTTGTCGCCAACCTCGCGGAAGAGCTGTACCACAGGATCGTCCTGAGGTAGGTAGTTCAGTATGTCACTGTCAATTCGCAGTTTGCTCAGCTGGTAGGCGAAGAAGACGGTCAGCAGCGCTGTCACGATCAGGAGCGGCAGCCGATATCGGATGGTCCAGTAGGCCAGTTTCGTCATGTGGTAGTTCCTGTTCCCTTGGGCGGTTGTCGTCTATCGTCACGCGTGAGGTGAGGCAGCTAGCGCCGGAGGATTCCTCTGAACAGCACCTCCAGGAGAATGTCCGCGCCTTCCTCGATCTCCAAGGAGTTCGCCTCAAGCATCCACGACGACTCGAGTCCCCTCGCTGCCATCGCAATGGCAGAGGCTGTGAGTTTGGGGGCCCGGAGGTCGAAGATCCCCTCGGACATGCCGTCCTCGAGAACGCTTTGCACTATCCGTTGCTCTTCAAGTAGGTGCTTCTCTCTGACGCCCTCG
Organism: Candidatus Eiseniibacteriota bacterium; assembly: GCA_030600655.1. Lineage (GTDB taxonomy): Bacteria > Joyebacterota > Joyebacteria > Joyebacterales > Joyebacteraceae > Joyebacterum. Next base: position 7,656 of record JAUVLP010000083.1, on the reverse strand, counting down.
CATCGGGGCGAGTACTCGCTGGCAGTTTCCCTGGTCACTTCGTAGAGGTTGGCGAGTTCAGCTACTGTGCGGACTCTGACCTTGAGGTAAGCCTTCATCTTCTCCTGGGGGGTAGGGGCTTCGCGAACAGCCTCTCGGATGAGGGCTGTCAACGTCGCGCTCTCTCTCGCCACAACCTCCATGAAGAGAACTTCCTTGTTGGAGAAGTGCTTGTAGAAGGTCCCCCTGGCGACGTTGGCCCGGTGGATAATCTCCTCCAGCGTCGTCTTTCTGAGTCCGAAGCGCGAGAACAGTGCTTGGGCTGTTGCGATGATCCTCTCCCTCGCATCGCCTATCGGTCCATCCATTTGACCACCTCCTCAACTGCAGAAGTCATGCTGCCGGAGCCAGAACCAGCGGTGTCAGCCCACATAGCGTCAGCAGGGGTCTAGACGAACTAGACGATTCCCCGACTATCGTGCAATGTAGACGCGGCTTGGGGTCGTGTCAAGAAAATACGCCAGCTGTCCGAGAAACCTGCTCAGTACCTGTTGAGAATCCGGAAAGCGATGGTGGTGGCCGTCCGCCGCGATGTGGACGATCGTGAACCAGACCTGGGGCTCAGTGGGGCTGCGTCGGCTAGTAGACTGACGCAGCCGGGGATTTCGGCGGCTGTAATAACCTCTTGCGGCGCGGTTAACTAGGGGATGTGATACCCCGATGTGTGTCGGTCTGCTGAATTCCGTTTCGGACTTCATTCAGAGGACCCACGTGGGCAATCCCATGGGAGCGGATGTGATAAGATGGCGGCGTGACGATGACGCGGCGCCGCCGAGATCACCCGGTGCCGTACGGGACAGGAGCTGTGATAACATAGCGCCACGATGACAAGCCGGCGTTGGCATGATACGCTAGCGAATGGACGCAGCGGACGTTAGCCATTGTGGAACATTATTCCACGAGAAAGGACGCATACAATGGGAGACAAAGGCGGCAAGAAAGATAAGGCAAAGAGTCAGAAACAGAAGAAAAGCAAGCAGGACAAGCAGGCAAAGCAGAAGTTAGACAAGAAGCAAGCTAAGAAACCTCTGTAATTGGGAGCAGGACTCTTGGGCGGGAGGACCTGTGACAAGATGGAGGCGGAAAGACTAACCCGGCGACCAATGAACAGGCCGCGCCGGCACGATGCGCACCCTGCTGCTGATGCGGAGGGCGACAGGATCAAGACGCTACTACTGGAGATAGACCGCGGAACTCCGCAAGCTGCTGTTTTGGATCCTCGATCTGGGCGATGGGCCGCAACGCCCGCTCGCTAATCGCGGGCTGACGGACCGTGTCAGGCATGGACAGGATGTGCTGCTGGATCTCCGGCGCAAGCCGCAGCATGCCCATGACCTGCGTCACCCTGGCTCGAGTGATCCCCTCCCGTCGGGCGGTCTCGGCCTGGTTACGGACCTCGCCCGATTCGATGAGACCCTGCCACTCGTGGGCCTTCCGGAGGAGCTCGACCACCCGGGGCGTCTTGGGCTCCTTGTGCGGTTTCGGCCTGCCCCGCGGCTCAGGCAGGGCACTAACGACCCGGTCAGCCGCCACCCGCCGCGTCACCGCGCCCACGTTACCACTCTTGAACGCCCCCGTCGGCCCCAAAGCGATCTCGACCGTCTGTTCGCGGTAGGCGCCGCCCAGTCCGCGGTGGTGGCCATCCGCCGCGACGTGGACGACCCGGAACCAGACCTGGGGCTGCGCGACGCCGTGCCGGTTAGTAGACTGGCGCATTCGGGGAGCCAGCACATAGAACGCCCCAGCTGTCATAGCTGGGGCGTTCCTATTGCGAACAGAAGCTTGGTTCGGTAACGCGTACCAGATCTCGATCGTGCGCTTGTCATGAATGAGGGCCTTCTTCACCGGGTGGCGAAGAAGGCCCTTCTGTTTGTGGGTTCGTTCCTACCACCATCACTTGCTCGAAGTTGTCGAGAAGGCCTGAGAGCATCTCCTGGTTGATGGTGGGGATCTCCAGGCCCTTGCACCGTTCGTGACCACTGGGCTGGGCTTGCAGGATTCTTCGCTGTGTCTCAAGCACCTCCATCTGCTGTTTTCTTGACGGGACGGGGTTCCCTGTGCCACTCTCCTCATGAATCGCGCTTTAGTGAAGCCGTGTTGCGGTCCGTTCGTTCGTTGGGCGGGCGCCCGAATCGCAGAGTATGAACCGTCTACAAGCCGGACGATGATGACAGCAAGTGCACTCTTGAGGATCGATGAAGAACGCGCGGTCAAGGCTGTGGCCGAGTACCTGCATCACCTCTGCGCACGGCATTCGGCGAGAGGTGTTCTGGCTGGGTTGAGTGGGGGGCTCGATTCTGCCGTACTTGTGGCTCTGGCGGCACGGTCATTAGGCGAGAGTTCTGTTCATGCGATGTATCTCTACGATCAGGACAGTGAGCGAGGTCAAGGATCCAATGCTGGACAAGTAGCGCACTGGCTGAGAATCGAACTGGAGAGTGAGAGTATCGAACCGGGCAGGAGGGAAGGGGGCATCCATACTTCGTGGGGGATGCGGATAACACGACTGTCACCATTCATCAACCGGTTCATGTACAAATCATGTCACTTGATGGCCGGGGAGACCCCGTTTGTGTCGTCGCTGCGATCAGGGGGAGATGAGGTCGGAGACCGCAGACCCCGGAGCTCAGTACTCAGGTTCGTCCACCGATACGCAGAAGAGCTGTTCTACGCCAGGCATCGCTATCGCCGCGAGGTATTGGAGTCAAAGGCCAGAGCCCGGAATTGGCTACTGCTCGGTGGGGCCAACCGGTCGGAGTGGGAGGTGGGCTGGTTCGTGAAGGATGGAGTGGATGATCTTCCATACCAGCCGTTGATTGGGCTGTACAAGACGCAAGTGCGACAGCTTGCCCGATACCTCGGGGTGCCTGGTGAGATTCGACAGCAAGCGCCATCACCGGATATGATGAGAGGGATTAGCGATGAGTATGCGTTGGGGATGAGCTACAGCAAGATCGACATAGGTCTAGACTATTTGGCGGGGGGCCTGAGCAGAAGTGTGGTGAGAGCAGCAGGCGTGACGGAGGAGGAGCTTAAGCGAGTAGGGGAGATGAAGGAGCTGTCGCGGTGGAAGCGGCGGAGAATGTCGGAGCCATTCCCAGTGGACGGTGGTCGAAGTGGAGGGCTACGAATCGAATAGGTGAGTGAAGCGGTGCGAGCACGAGTCTGGGCGCCCGACATTCTCTGAGCCATTGCCAGTGTTTTCTTGGAGTATGAGAAATCGTTCCAGGTAGCAGCAGAGAATTCTGCCGTGCCTGCGCGGCGTAGATCGCCCCCCGAGATCCGCCCCACATAACACGCGTACAACCAAACGCGGCTACCTCGGTTTGTCACCTCCCGGCACCGAACGGAACTCATTACCGAAGGGAGCTCATTGCGCCCCTGTGTGGGCGCCTAGAGAGAGGCATTACAGAGACCGCACAGACCGACCAAAGGCGAGAGGGTGGTTTCGGCTTGATAATCTGACGTCATGTTATATAATCTGACGTTAGATTCATCAAGATGTCAAGGCTGTCCTGTGCAGGGGCGAGCTTCAACATCAGGGCCGGCCTGGACGAGGATATCCGGGGGCTTTACGACGAAGTCGTGGAGGGCCTTGCCTCGGTGCTGGAGAGAGGTGTGGAAAAGAGGGTGCTCAAGAAGCTGGATCCATACTACATGGCCGCCGCGCTCGAGGGACTTACGAACGCGTTTCTCTTCTGCTGGCTGAAGGACCCGGAGCGGCATCCATATGAGAAGAACGTGGCAATGATAACGGAGCTGTTCCTCAGGGGAAGTCAGGCGCAGTAGGCACTGTGTTTGTACCTACCAAAGGGAGAGTCCTGGCAAGATGATTACTCAAGACAGAAGCTATTTCTTCGCACTTCTGCATGGCGTCGACCGTGCAATCGTGCGAGGGTACGTGTCAAGGCACGCAGTCAGGTGCCTTGTGGATGTGTTCATGGGGAACGTGCTCCTCAGGAGTACGGAAGGGACATCAAGGAACTGACCGATTCGATCTGGGCGGAGGAGTACGTTGCTACCAGGAGCAAAAGCGGCCGACGAATGAGCCCGTGTGACCCTGCCGGACACCGCCGGGTCACGGATAGCAGAAAGGAGTGGGACCATGTTCGATCTCATTAGGAAAGCGCTCTTGACGGGCGTGGGACTGGGAGTTATGACAAGGGAGAAGGTCGAGGAGCTGGCGGCCGAGTTGTCAAAGAAGGCTGATCTGACGGAGAAGCAAGGTGAGGCACTCATCGCGGACTTGCTGGTGGAGTCCGAGAAGGCTGCTCGGTCCCTGGACGACAAGGTGAGCGCGGCTGTGCGGAGCGCGTTGGAGAAGATGGAGATGGCGACGACGCGCGATGTCAGCGCACTCGAGGAGAGAATCGTGCAGATCGAACAGCGACTGGCCTCGGATGACTCCCGGACGGCGTCGAAGTGACCGGGATCCCCGGCGCGAGCGAGGGAGCCCCGCCGCGGAAGATAGCCCTCGTTCTCGGTAGCGGCGCGGCTCGGGGATGGGCGCACATCGGTGTGATCAACGCCCTGTCTGAAGCTGGCGTGCGGCCGGACTGCGTCGTGGGCACGAGCATCGGCGCATTGGTCGGAGCCGCGTACGCGAGCGGCAAGATCCATTCCATCGAGGAGCTTGCGCGCGAACTGGACTGGAGGAAGGTCGTTTCCCTCTTCGACGTGGTTTTCCCCAGATCGGGTCTTATCGATGGCAGGAAGATCGCTGATTCCATCCGTGAGCAGGTGGAGCCGGGGAATATCGAGGATCTCTCCCTGCCGTTCCGTGCGGTGTCGACCGACCTCGTCACGAGCAGGGAGGTGGTTATCCAGGACGGCGACGTCGTCGAGGCGGTGAGGGCAAGCATATCCGTGTCTGGCATGTTCACGCCCGTCAAGAGGGGCGCGATGGTGCTGGTTGATGGTGGGCTTGTGAACCCTGTCCCGGTGAGCGTCGCGCGACACATGGGAGCCGACTATGTGATCGCTGTTGATCTCACTCACGATCTGCAGGGCCATGGGGGCGCGAAGGGAGCTGCGCTGGCGAATTCGAGCGGAACGCCGCCCGGCAAGGAACCGATGAGCAGCCCCACGGGGAAGGGCGCGCCTCTGGCCGGCATAGGCGAAAGGATCAAGTCGGTCGATGCTCTCGGGCTGGCGCAAGTGAGGCAATGGCTGGCCAAGGAGTCCATGCCCAACATCTTCGAGGTTCTCATGGCATCGATGAACGTCATGGAGAAACAGATCGCCGAGCTTCAACTGAGGGCCGAGCCACCGGATCTGCTCATCCGACCCAAGCTGGGTCACCTGAGATTCATGGACTTCCACAGGGCGGACGAAACGATTCTCGAAGGCTACAGGGCCACCAAGCTCTGCCTTGAGGAGACTGGAGACGCGGTCGCTCCTTTCTAGCGGGCTCGTGTTAGTGGAGAGTGCGCGTATGCCGTTTCGCACAGTCGGCAGGATAGGTCGGACGTACCGACACCTGAGACGCTACCGCCAGATATTGGCGGTTCTCCTCAAGTACGGGTTCGGGGATCTCCTGAGGAGCATTGGGGTCCACGCGTACGCGGGCGCGCGCTGGTGGAGGATCAACGCCGGGCGGCCAGAGCCGGTGGTTCTCTCGCGGGCGGAAGCAGTCAAGGCAGCGCTGGAAGAACTCGGGCCCACGTTTATCAAAGCGGGGCAGTTCCTCTCCACCAGGCCGGATCTCTTGCCGGCGGAGTTCGTTGAGGAGCTTGCCAAGCTGCAGGACGACGTGCCCCCGTTCTCGTTCTCCGATGCGAGGCAGATCGTCGAGCAGGAGCTCGGGAGTCCCCTGGAAGAGGTGTTCTCGGATTTCCAGGAGCGCCCGGTGGCGGCGGCTTCGATCGGTCAGGTGCACGCGGCGCAGCTTCCGGATGGGAACGAGGTCGTCGTGAAGATCCAGCGGCCTGGGTTGCCGGCCACCGTCCGAGTGGACATGGAGATCATGACACACCTGGCCGCGCTTGCAGAGAAGCACCTCATGGGCGGAGAGATCTACCAGCCCGCGCTGATCGTGCAGGAACTGGCGCGTTCGCTTGAGAGGGAACTCGACTACAACCTTGAAGCCGCTAACATGGAGCGGTTCGCGGCGCAGTTCGCAGGTGACGCTGCCGTTTACGTTCCAACAGTCTACCGGGACTTGACGACGAAGCGCGTGCTCACTATGGAGCGCGTGCACGGCGTGAAGGCGAGCGAGATCGACCAACTGGAGAAGACCGATCTCGATGGGCGGAAGGTCGCCACCCGGGGGTTCGACCAGATCATGCGGCAGATCTTCGTGTACGGCTTCTTCCACGGCGATCCGCACCCAGGCAACATCGTTGTTCTTCCGGACAACGTCATCTGCTATCTCGACTTCGGGATGATGGGCCGAGTGAGCCGCCAGGATCGAGAGTGCCTCGTCGACCTCCTTGCGGCCATTGCCCGCCGGGATGAAGCGAAGGCCGCGGCCGCCCTGCTTCGGATCGCGACCCCGCAGGGGGGGTTCGACTATCGGCTTCTGGAGAGAGAACTGGGCGAGATCACGGAGGACTATTCGTCCAGGGCGCTCAAGGAGCTGGATTTCGCGAGCTTGCTGCAGCAGGCCATGCGGATGATCGTGCGACACCGGCTGCGCGTTCCCCCGGACCTGTATCTGATGGCGAAGGCTCTTGGCTCCACTGAGGGTCTGGGCAGAGCGCTTGATCCCGAGTTCAATGCGATGGAGCATGCGATTCCCTTTGTCCGACGCATCCAGTTCAAGCGATTGGATCCGAGATCGATCACGAGGGACGTCCTGGATTCGGGAAGCGATCTCCTTCGGCTTTTGCGGGAGATCCCCGGGGAGGTCCGTGAGATCCTCATCCAGGCCAGGCAAGGCAGGGTGAAGTTCGAGTTCGAGCATCGAGGGCTCGAGCCGATGCTGTCCACCCACGACCGCATCAGCAACCGCATCGCGTTTGCGATCGTGCTTGCGTCCCTGGTGGTCGGCTCTGCGCTGGTGATCCTGTCGGGCGTGCCACCCACGTGGCACGAGATCCCGGCGATCGGCCTCGCCGGTTTTCTCGTCGCGGGCGTGATGAGTTTCTGGCTGCTGGTGTCAATCCTACGTGGAGGGAAGATGTAGCGAGGGAGGCGTCCACATGGGTAGTGGTCCGAGAGTGTCCAGAAGGCCATCATCCGCTTGAGGAACCAGACCTTCATGGGGAAGAACGGCCCCTCGAAGTCCGCGGCCACGTACTCGAGTCCCTCCGTGCCCGCCTGGAGCTTTTCGTCGAGGTAGTTGTACTGGATCTGGCAGAACTGCCATTTCCCCGCATCGACTATCGTCTTGAAGTCCGGAAGGCCACCGTGGAAGGAGAAGCTGGCATGGACGATGCGTCCGTTCTTTTGAGGGAGACGCATGCACCCGAACCCGAGGATCGAGAGCTCGTCGCCCGTGCTGTCCATCTTGCGGTAGAGCATGAATTCCTCGCCTGTCTGCCGTTCGTCCTACTCCGCCAGCACCCGCTGTAGGTGCTCCGGCATGTCGCCGCGAAGCCCCCGGAACCAGACCAGCGTTCCGTCCGAGTCGTTCAGCAGAATGGTCAGGGGCAGCTGGTCCTTCGGATTCTTGAT